>JAADGZ010000004.1 GCA_013152045.1 Gammaproteobacteria bacterium | reverse complement strand
GCTTACGAATCAGCTTCGTTTGGTTGTCCACGCCAATATGCGTCTTCATCCCGGAATACCATTGATTCCCTTTACGCGTCTGGTGCATGTCCGGATCACGGGCCCTGTCTTTATTCTTCGTGCATGTCGGTGCATCGATGATCGTTGCATCCACAATCGTGCCACGTTTTACCTTTAATCCGTTCTCGGCCAGATATACGTTGACCAGCCGGAACATTTCATCGCCCAAATTGTAGCGTTCCATTAAATGTCTGAAGTTGAGTATCGTGGTCTCATCCGGCACCAGCTCTTTCCCCAAGTCAATCCCGACAAACTGGCGCATGGCACGTGAATCATAGAGCGCTTCTTCTGCGCTTGGGTCGGATAACTCAAACCAATGCTGAAGAAAATGGATGCGTAGCATCCGTTGAATCCCAATCGGCCTTCGGCCTGTACCTTTGGGCTTCGGATAATAGGGCTTGATAACCTTGCTCAGTGCTTTCCAAGGAATGATCCGGTCCATCTCTTCCAAAAAGACTTCCTTGCGGGTCTTTTTGCGGTATTTCTCGAAATCATCGGCGGCAAAACTCTGTTGGCGCATCGTTCGCTTCCTAATTGAATGACTTTTTGTATTATCTCAGATTCGGGGAATTAATCAGAGCGCCCCTAGAACTATGTCGATAGTATCTGGTTGAGGTGGACCCCATTCTTCGGACAGCTGCGGGGCAAAAATAAGTTAATAATCTGGAGCTGTTCTATCATTTTAAACGATCGATTCTGAGAGTAACTGTTGAAGATGCTACCGTCAAATAAGTTCGCTGTCACTACTCTCATACTGGCGCACGATGGTCATGATGTATATCCGCCGGTGTTCGGCCATCCAGGGCGCTGTGCGGCCGTTCATGATTGTAAAACTGAAAGTACTCATCCAGTCCTGCATAGAGTTCTGGAACACTCTGGTAATTGTTGAGATAGATGTTTTCGTACTTCACACTACGTCATAGCCGTTCAACAAATACATTATCCAGTGCTCGTCCCCGCTCGTCCATGCTGATCAGGATTTGACATTCCAGCAGATGCTGTGTGAACGCGTTAGTGGTGAACTGGCTGCCTTGTCCGTGTTGAAAATACCCGTTTCTCCCTGCGTCAGAGCAGCTTGTAGCGCGCTCATCCATGGCATTAGACAGCTCCCAGGAGAGCACATAGCGGCTGTACCAGTCGATGAATGCCACAAGGTACATGAACCCGGTGGGCGGCGGGATATAGGTGAAATCGGTTGACCACACCAGATTCGCATAGCTTAGATCCAATGGCGATCATCCAGGCGGTCATCATTCTGGAACCAAAGAACGGCGTCCGCAGGTACTGCTCATCAATGATGCGCAGGTAGGTTAAGTTCTCTGTAAGCGTCTGGCGAATTGCATCTACTCCGGCGCAACTGGATTCACCATGATGTCCTCACCATGCATTGACATACCGAGGACACAACATGAGTTCAAGCTTATCCAAAAGAGAAGTCAACCGCCAGCGCTGGTCTGATCGCATCGAGCACTGGAAACGCGCGATCTGACGCAAAAGGAATTTTGTGAACAGCACCGGATTGGATTCGCTTCGTTTCAACGCTGGCGGGGTATATTTGCAAAAGAAGGTCAGCCGAAAGCGACGCCGGCAACGTTCTTACCGATTAGCATCATACCGTCCGCCAGCACACCGAGCTTGGCGCTGTGTCTCGGTGAGGATCTGCGCATAGAAATTCTGGCTGGTTTTGATCCTGTGCTGTTGAAGCAGGTTGTTCATACGCTGCGGGCATTATGATTTCATTTGGTACCGATACCTGCGTGTATCTTGCAGCCGGTGCCACGGACATGAGGAAGGCGGTTAACGGACTCATGATTCTGGTTGAGGATGTACTGGAGGCCGATCCATTTTCCAGTCACCGGTTTGTTTTCTGCAATCGGTTGCGGGACAAGATCAAGATTCTCTACTGGCACAACAATGGATTCTGGCTTTTCTATCGACGTATTGAGAAGCAACGATTCTGGTGGCCCATAGGCAGCGAACAGGCTTCACTTGAGATCACCTCCTGTGAGTTAAGCTGGTTGCTGGAAGGTCTGGATATCACACAGGTAAAGGCCCATAAAACGGCGAAGTTCCCCTTGTTTTAAGGCATTATATTGCTGCTTGTTGCGAGTGAATTAGGTATAATCTCACGCATGCATTCAAGCGTTGCTTCTCTTTCCGACGACCCGATTCAACTCAAGGCAGAGCTTGTTCAATTGCGCGGTGTGGTCAAAGAAAATGAACAGGCCATTGCGGAAAAAGAGCACGCCTTAAGCGAGAAAACCCAACGTATCGAACAGTTGCTCGATTACATCCTACTGTTGCGCAAACGCCAGTTTGGCGCCAAGGCGGATCGAACCAACAAAGACCAGGTTTCGCTGTTTGATGAAGCTGAACTGGAGCAACTGCTAGCTGAGCTGGGATTGGCCTCCGACTCGGGCGAGGACAAATCCATACCGCAAGAGAAAACGACGGGTGAAAAGAAAAAGCCTGTCCGTCGTCCGTTACCAGCACATCTTGATCGCATCGAAAAGATCATCGATCTCAGCGAAAAAGAAAAAGCCGCCATGGGCGATGACTGGAGCTTTATCGGCTACGACACCTCCGAGCAGTTGGCCGTCATTCCCCGACAGCATTACGTCATTGCCTTCAAGCGCGCCAAGTACGCGCCCAACACCGAGTCCGTCACCGGTGCTGAGCAAGGGATCAAAATCGCACCCCGCCCAGACCAGATCCTGCCCAAATCCATTGCCCACAGTTCGGTCATTGCCGATGTGGTGGTACGCAAGTTTGTAGATGGATTGCCTTTCTATCGACAGGAAACTATTTATCACAGAGATGGTATCGATCTGAGCCGTCAGACGATGAGCGGTTGGATGATTCAGCTCCACGAACGGTTAACCCCGCTGATGGCGGTGATGAAGCGACTCCTCTATGAGGGCCGCGTCATCCATATCGATGAAACCCGGTTGCAGGTGCTCAATGAACCGGGCCGAGAGAATACGCAATTATCTTACATGTGGGTCTATGGGGGTGGCCCACCGGATCAACCAGTGATCTGGTATCAATATGCCGATACACGAAGTGGCGACGTCCCGGTGGATTTTCTTTTTCCAAAAGAAGAAGTCATACCGCCGACCTGTGAGATGTATCTGATAACGGACGGCTATGAAGGGTATAACGCGCTGTCCGAGTTACCAGCCATCCTTGGACATGGTGCCTGCTGGGCGCATGTGCGCAGGCGCTTTGTCGAGGCGACACATGGTCGCAAGAACACGGCACCCGCGCATCAAATGGTGGCTTTGATCAGCAAGCTGTACCAGATTGAGCGTGTCGCCCGCGATAAAACTCCGCAAGAGCGCGCAGCGATCCGTCAGAAAAAGGCTGCGCCGATCCTGGATAAGATCAAGGCATGGCTGGATCAAAAAGCGCCCCAGGTGTTGCCCAAGAGTCCCTTGGGTACTGCGATTTCCTATACCCTGAAACTCTGGCCCGGACTGATCACTTATCTTGAAGATGGTCACATCGGTATCGACACCAAAAGTAGGCGCTTTAGGCGACAACAAGGTGGAAAATGCGATCTGGCCCTTTGTGATTGGCCGTAAAAACTTCCTGTTCTCAGGAAGCCCGAGAGGTGCCCATGCCAGTGCCACCCTCTATACCCTGGTGGAGACGGCCAAGGCGAGTAAACTCGAGCCGTGGGCTTACCTGAACCATCTGTTTGAGCAACTTCCGCTGGCTAAATCGGAGCGGGCGCTGTTGGATCTGTTGCCGCAAAATTTAAAAATGGAAGACCTGAACA
>JAADGZ010000021.1 GCA_013152045.1 Gammaproteobacteria bacterium | reverse complement strand
TCCTGCTGGGCCAGGTGAATATGATCCGGCGCTATTTGAAGAACCCGAGGAAGATCCCGATGCGGTATGGAAAGGAACCTATCATGAAAAGGGAGCCTCGCTTTACAACGAATGGGATTATCAACGCCAGCATTATCGTAAAAACTGGTGTGCGGTACGCGAAAAAACCGTTAGCCCTGTCTATGATGACTTTGTCGCCCAAACCCTGAATAAACACCGTGGCTTGATTAAACATTTGCGCAAAACTTTTGAGGCTTTGCGCGATGAAAACCGTCTGCTCAAGCGCCAGAGTGACGGTGATGATATCGATATCGACGCGCTGGTTGAAGCACTAGCGGATACCCGTGACGGTAGTGAAATGTCCGAACGCTTGTTTACCCGCATGCATCGTAGCGAACGCAATATCGCGGTGGTCTTCATGGTCGACATGAGCGGTTCGACCAAAGGATGGATTAATGAGGCTGAGCGTGAATCACTGATCCTGCTCTGCGAGGCTCTGGAAACGCTGGGGGATCGCTATGCCATTTACGGCTTTTCCGGCATGGCCCGAAAACGTTGTGAGATCTATCGGATCAAAGAATTTACCGAGCCTTACAATGACGAGATCAGGGCGCGCATCAGCGGCATTGAAGCCAAAGACTATACCCGCATGGGCTTTGCCATTCGTCATCTCAGCCGGATACTGATGGAAGTCGATGCGCGTACCCGGATTCTTATTACTATCTCGGATGGTAAGCCGGATGACTATGACAGTTATCGTGGCGACTATGGTATCGAAGATACCCGTCGGGCATTGATAGAAGCACGCCGCGAGGGCATTCACCCCTATTGCATCACTATTGATGAGCAGGCGCGTGATTATCTTCCGCATATGTACGGCCCGGCTGCTTTTACCGTTATCGACCAGGTGTCTCAGCTACCGCTGAAAGTATCTGATATATACCGACGCCTGACCTTGTAAACGGACTTGTGATTAAGACTTTTTGTCCACCACAAAGCTTTACGTTCGAGGTGAGTCCTTCGGCTTTGCTCAGGAGAGCCTTGTCGAACCATGAATCTAACGCTATTTACCCTTCGACAGGCTCAGTGCGAACGGTTTTTGTTGGACAGGAATTCGGAACACTTATTTAGTAAAACTCAACTCTGCCTGATCTTGCGCCTGGTTTTTAAACTTGGATATGTTTATCCACTCTGACCCGGTTACGGCCTTCTTCCTTGGCTTGGTAGAGAGCGGCATCGGCCAGACTGAGCATGGTATTAATGTTCTCCTCCAGGGACTCGCCGGGTTGGGCATAGCTGATCCCGCAACTGACGGTAAAGTGGACGATTTCCTTGTTACAACTGACTTCAAGCTTTTCAATTGCCAGCCTGATCTTTTCTCCCAGAGCGACAATCCCCTTGGTATCATCACTCAACACCAACACCAGAAATTCTTCACCGCCCATGCGAAACAGGTAGTCGTTGGCACGGGAAACGCGCTGAAGACTGGCGGCAAACTGCTGCAAACATTGGTCCCCACAAATATGCCCATAGGTGTCATTAATGTTCTTGAAGTTATCCAGATCAATTAATAAGGCATATAGACGCAGGCTGCCACGTCCCGCCTGCGCCATCAGCTTTGGAAATACATCATTCAGATAATGTCGGTTATAGAGTCCCGTCAGGCTATCGGTAATAGCTGATTTTTCCAACTCTGCGTGCACCATCTGGATTTCTTCCTGCTGTTCCCGCAGGGCCTGCAGCATGTCGGCAAACTGGTTAGACAACTCGGTAATTTCATTTTTCTCCACCGATTTGTCCAACCGAGGCAAACTGCCTTCGGCCACTTCGCGGGTCAGCTTCACCAGTTGGGACAAAGGCTGGGTGAAGTTACGCATAATGCTAAAGCCAAGAAATAATATGATGCTCAGGCTGACCATGATAATCGTCATGGTTGTCAGACGATGTTTTTCCAGACGCTTCAGCAACGAGGTTTGCGGCAGACCAAACCACACCTTTGGTATGCTGCCATATGCCGGTGATAGCTGCACCGGGCGAACGAAAAATATATTTTTTCCAAACATCACCCGGTGTCGTTCAATACTAAAGGGCTGACCGATGTATTTGGGGGTAGACGAACCCAGGACGATGCCATCCTGGGTAAAAAACAGTTCGCCACCACTATTTCTTTTATGTCGTAACAGCCAGGCTTCATCCATAAAATAACTCATGGCAATACTTCCAAGACGTTGGCCATGATAAACAATAGTCGAAACAGCGATCAGCTCCAGCCCATAATCGCCATAACTATAAAATGTGCCACGCGAGTTATCTTTTAGAATTGCCAACACCACACGGCCCAGATTAGCGTTTTCCTGACCGGCCAGTATCTCATTTGAATCTAGAGATACGACGACATAACGGCTGATAGGTAACCAGCCAAAGTGGCGATTATAGGTGTCCTTAAGTGGCAATGAATTAGTGCCGCCATTTACCAAGGCAAACATCTGTTCTTTAATGCGTAAATCTTCCGCAACAATATCGGCATAACGCTGATACTCTACTTCTTCTGCTTCCATCTGATTGTGGAGGATCTTTGCCATGATGTCGGCATGCAGATCATCTTCTTCGAGCAGAATATTACGCACATAACTATAGGTGTATATCAACGACCCAGCCAATAACACCATCATAGCAATGGTATAGACCAGCAGCTTGGAACGATAACTTGAAAACAACATTATATGGGATTACTTTATATTTAAAGGTAGCGAGCGGGTAACTATAGCGATAGCACGAAATAAAAACCAAACTGGGAACAAATATAGCCCCCCTACATGGGGGATCATGTTAATTTTAAGTATATACCTTCGGCGGCCAAAGTTTTGATTGATTTTGACTGGCAGAACGGTCTTCCCAGCTGAAAACTGCTGCAGTCAAAATCAACCGACCAGGCGTGGTTTATCTTACTTTATCCAGATAGTCTTGGCGTTTACGAATTCCCGAATCCCATGCTCTGATAACTCCCGCCCGAAACCCGAATTTTTGATCCCGCCAAAGGGCAGACGCGGATCGCTTTTCACCATTCCGTTGACATAAGTGCAACCGGATTCCACCCGTCGCGCCAATGCGGCACCACGCTGGCTGTTCCGAGTCCAGACGCTGCCACCCAGACCATAAGGGGTATCATTGGCGATACGCAAGGCATCTTCTTCATCGCGAGCATGAATGACGATGGCAACCGGGCCAAATAACTCATTATCATAGGCCAGTATGCCCGGCTCTACCCGATCGAGAATCGACGCGGCATAATAGGCACCGGGGCGATCCAGCGGTTGACAGCCGGTCAGCGCCACGGCTCCAGCCGAGATAGATTTGCTCACCTGCGTATGTAACTCGTCACGCAGATCCGTACGTGCCATCGGCGCGAGGCTGGTTTTCTCATCCAGGGGATCACCCGCCTGCAACGCTTCCACACCCGCTTTAAAACGGGTTAGAAAATCCTCGGCAATCGCATCAACAAGAATAAAACGTTTAGCGGCGATACAGCTCTGTCCAGAATTAAGGAAGCGCGAAGCCACCGCCCATTTTGCCGCCTCGTCCAGATCGGCGTCTTCCAGGACGATGAAGGCATCGGATCCCCCCAATTCCATTACACATTTTTTAAGTACGCTACCCGCTGTGGCGGCCACTTGGCGACCCGCTGGCTCGCTTCCCGTCAGTGTTACGGCGTGTATCCGTGGATCCTCAATCACTTTTTGCACCTGCGAGGCGCGGATCATCAGACTGCGAAACACCCCGGCGGGAAATCCGGCTTCACTGAAAACCTCTTCCAGCGCCAGTGCGCACTGTGGCACATTGGA
>JAADGZ010000050.1 GCA_013152045.1 Gammaproteobacteria bacterium | reverse complement strand
GATTTTACAAAAACAGTCATGGAAGCAATACAGCTTAATTTAGATAATATCCGGGCTATTGAAAAAAAAAAGGAAGCCATATCAATCAAGGCCACCGACACTGAGCAAGAGTTGAAAACATTAGAACAAAATTGCGAGCGGTTTTCAAGGGCCGATGATATTTTAAATGATACCCTTGAAGCCCATGAAACGCGAATGGAAAAACTTGCGGGCATTGATAGCAGGAAACAGGTACTTGAGTCTTTTATGGGTAAAATGACCGAAGCTGATACTAAATGTGATAGACATCTTAAGTATGCCCAAGAAGAAATGTGCAAGGTGTTCCGGGGGGCGGTACATTCATATGTTATAAAAGCCAGATTGAATATTGCAGAGGTCATTGATGAAATACTTAATGAAGATAAAAAATGTTTTGACACGGTTTTCAGCCTTTATAATCAAATTTATCAAAAGACAGGAATAAATGAGCCTCAGATAGGATTTGATTTCAGAGCTTTTACATATGCTCTATATCCCCTAGTAGGACAAAAAGCAGGTATGAAAGAAATGGTAAGTAATATTAAAATGGCTGTAGGACAATTTAACACTGAAAGCTCATAAGACCCTCAGCAAGTGGGATTAATGGAATACTTTAAGCTATTTAAGAGGAATAAAAAATGTCTGATGCAATGAACATGGCCCTGCAACTTTCAGCAGTGGATATGCTTTCCGGGATCGGGAAAACGGCTCGTGGCAATATCAATAGACTGGGTGCTATTGGCAAGCAGGCCCGAAAAGATTTTGAGTCTATGAGCCGGGGACTTAAAGCGGTTGCAATAAGAGCCTATGATCTGAAAAATGCCCTGTCGGGTGTTGAAATGAACTTGGCAGGCTCTATTGAGCCTGGCGCCATAAAAAGGGAGACGGAATAATGGAAGAAAAAGGAAGGTTACCCATCGGCATTGAGTCGGAAGGGAAGGTACACAACGAATACGCGCTCCGCGAGCAGATTGTTGCAGACGCCGTGGATATTTTTGAATCAGAGGATGCAGAACGGGCCACGCGCAGTGACAGTTATTATGGGGTTTGCATCATGGCCAGGCGGCTGTCGATCAAAGGCTTAGGCAGGGAGGCTATTACTCCCGCGATGTTGTTGCAGATGAATCAGCTTGATTTTAATGAGCTGCATGCGGCTGTGGGGAGGTTGGACGAGCAGAGACGTCGATTTCGAGGCAAAAATGATGCATCAGCGGACGATGCATCTGGCACTGCTTAAAATGGGCTTTGACTGGACTGAAATAAGGGCAATGCCCGAAGGCGTGGTCGAAACCTACCTTACCGCTTATAGACAGGCCAGATCACCCAAGAAACAGCGCACCTACAAGATAAAACGGAAGCGAGGAAACAATGGCTGAAAACATGAAGCTCTTTCTTGAGCTTGGGGCAAAAACAAGAGGCTTTACGCGGGGGATGGCTAATTCCAAAGGTGCGGTGAGTAAGTTTGCCAGAGGCGCCAAAAGGGAACTGGCAAGCCTGCGCGGTATGTTCACCTCAATCCGTGGCCAGGCTGCTTCTCTTGGGCTGACCATCGGTGCAGCCAAGATCATGCTCGATTCGGCCAGACTTGATAAGTCACTGACCCAAATAGGCCAGACGGCTGGAGCTGGTGCGGTTCAAGTCGCCCAGTTACGTAAAGACCTCTTCGGTATGGCACGCGAGTCTGGACAACAGGTGGAGAACCTGCGCGACGGATTCAATGATCTGGTCCAATCAGGGCTTGATATGCGCCAGGCCAAGGAAACCCTGGAGGGGATCAACATTGCCATGGCCGTGACCGGTTCAAACGCTCAAACTTTGGCAGGTGGGATTACGGTTGGCGCCAGACAATTCAAATTTGATCTTTCACAGCCTGGGAAGGCTCTGGAAATGCTCGACAAGATGACCGTTGCAGGAAGGCTTGGCAACGCGGAGCTTGAGGATCTGTCGTCTGTTTTTGCCAGGATCGGTAACAATGCATCAAGGGCTAAGTTCGGGTTTGACAAAACACTGGCTTTTGTAGAGGGGTTAAGCCTTGCAGAAAAGAATCCGGAGAGATTGGCAACCCTGGCTGACAGCACGATGCGGGTATTCACCAACATGCGCTATATGAGAGCTGCACAGAAAGGGACCGGTGTATCGTTTTTTAATCCGGATAAATCCAGGCGTGATGCTTTTGCCGTACTGGCGGATATCAAGAAAAAGTATGACACCCTGACCACGGACATGGCACGGGAAGGTTTCATCAATAATGCATTCGGGAAGGCGGATCAGGATACGATCAAAGGTATCAGCATGCTGCTTGATGGCGATTCCTTGATACAGCTTGGCCATTTTTCCGAAAAGATTGCCAATGCCGGCGGCACTCTGCGACGCGATTTTGATGAGGCCACGGCAAACCTGATTGATCAGGCTGGAATGTTAAAGAACGACCTGCGCGAAGCAGCGGATGGTTTTGTTCATCCGATCGATGTGACACTCGGCAAGTTTATCCAGTTTGTGCGCGATAAAAAGGAAAACGGCGGGTGGGGCCTTGATGGAAAAGATATGATTCTTGGCGGCGCGGCGGCCTTGGGAGGCACAGCACTGGCAGCAAGATACGGAGGGAAGGCGCTCAGCGGTATTGCCGGGAAATTTCTTAAGGGTGCCGGCTCTCTTGGAGCTGGTGTTGCAAAGGGCAAAGCCATTGAAGCGGCTACTGGCGTCAAGCCTGTTTTTGTAGTCAACTGGCCGAATAATTTTGATATGGGTTCAGGAAATATAGCCAAAGGATTAAAGAGCGCTGTGGGTGGAAAAAATTCATTCCTAAATCACCTGCTTGATTCTGGGGGAAGTAAAAAACTTTTGATTGGAGCTCCTGCTTCAACAAGCCTCAGAGGAAAGTTGTTAGCAAGTCTGGGTGGGCTTGGAAAGACTCTTGCCGGTTCTCTGGGCTCCACAAGTCTGTTAACAACGGCAGGTGGAGTCGGTCTGGCAGGTGGCGGCGGATATGCCCTCGGCACGATTCTGGAAAGGCTATCCGGTGGTTGGCTTGCCGATAAAATGACCGGTGGGAAATACGGTGGTTCAGGGTGGATGGGCGACTGGCTCTATGATGTTGTCCACGGAAAGGAAAGTCAACCAATAAATATCCACAATGAAATCGCTGTGGATAGAAATGACCGGAGCGTTTCAAAAACCAACGATATGAATACCCAAATCAGTACAACGGTCAAACGTGGCGATTTTATTGGAATGTGATTATTCAGTGAAACAGCTTTTAGAACAAAATTAAATTGTTTTAAGGAGGTTGGTATGTCTGAGAATATGAATGCTTCAAACCCGGTCAGAAATCAAAACCTAACTATTCTTAGCAGGTTCCCGGTGGAAGGTATAGGTAGACGATATTTATGGTGCAAATGCTATGATAAATGCCTTTATAAAGCTGCTGTCAATAATTGGTACAGCTTTAATTGTGATGGCTGTGAATATGAAGACCAAGGCACCTTGGAGTTTATTGGTTCTGCCTATATACCTGAGCTTGAAGAACCAGATCTGACACCTGAAGAGGATTTGGAAACGGAAATGGTTGATCTATCTGTTAACTTTTTGCCTATATCCTTTTTACAGGAGGTTTTGGAGTGTAATGAGCATACAGCCTAATGATCAGAATCTTGGAGATGAGTCTAACAAAGGCCAAATCCGGATCAGCGATTTGCCTGGTGAAGTCCAAAATATTGCAAAAATTATTGGTCTAAAACCGGTATTAAACTTGGTCAAGCAATATGGTGGGGAGTCAATTTATATCCCAAAATACGAAGCTATTATCAGGACTGTTAGAAACCGGGCAATTATT
>JAADGZ010000243.1 GCA_013152045.1 Gammaproteobacteria bacterium | reverse complement strand
GCGGCTGGAAGCCGCTCCTACGGTCATTCCTGCTAGCTGCGCTTCATTGCGTCGAAGAAATCACTATTTGTCTTGGTGTCCTGCATCTTGCCCAGCAGGAATTCAACGGCAGCAATTTCGTCCATCGGATGAAGCACTTTGCGCAAGATCCACATCTTCTGCAGTTCTTCAGCCTTGGTCAGCAATTCTTCTCTCCGGGTTCCGGAACGATTGATGTTGATTGCCGGATAAACACGTTTCTCTGCGATTCGACGATCAAGGTGAATTTCCGAGTTACCGGTTCCCTTGAATTCTTCGAAAATCACATCGTCCATTTTTGACCCGGTATCCACCAGTGCTGTCGCCAGAATTGTCAGGCTTCCGCCCTCCTCGATATTCCTGGCTGCGCCGAAGAATCGTTTGGGACGGTGCAGCGCATTGGCATCGACACCACCAGTCAGCACCTTGCCGGACGAAGGAATGACGGTGTTATAGGCTCTTGCCAGCCGCGTGATGGAATCAAGCAGAATCACAACGTCTGCCTTGTGTTCAACCAGACGCTTGGCTTTTTCGATCACCATCTCGGCCACCTGAACATGCCTGCTGGCAGGCTCATCGAAAGTGCTGGAGACCACTTCACCGCGGACGGTGCGCTCCATCTCGGTCACTTCTTCAGGTCGTTCGTCGATCAGCAGTACGATCAGGAAACACTCAGGCTGATTCGCTGTAATTGCCATGGCCAGATTCTGCAGCAGCATCGTTTTACCCGCCTTTGGCGGTGAAACGATCAGACCTCTCTGACCCTTACCGATCGGTGCGACAAGATCAATGATCCGCGCAGTCAGATCTTCCTTGCTGCCGGTTCCCTGCTCGAGCATCAGTCGACTGGTAGGAAACAACGGTGTGAGGTTTTCGAACAATACCTTGGTGCGCGCATTTTCCGGCGCATCATGATTGATCTCACTGACTTTCAGTAGTGCGAAATATCGCTCATTGTCGTTGGGTGGACGCACCAGCCCCGAAACCGTATCACCAGTGCGCAGATTGAAGCGCCGTATCTGGTTCGGTGCGACATAAATATCATCCGGTCCGGCGAGATAGGAACTGTCTGAAGAACGCAGAAAGCCGAAACCATCCTGCAATATCTCAAGCACCCCGTCGCCATAGATACTCTCGCCCTGGGCCGAGTGGGCCTTCAGGATAGAAAATATAATGTCCTGTTTGCGGGATCGCCCGATATTCTCGATGTCCATGGCTTCCGCCTGGGCAACAAGATCTGCAATCGGCGTATCTTTAAGTGTGGCGATTACCAGCAGGTTCTCGCATTCCTCAAGTTCGCTTTTGGAGATTACTTCCTCTGCAGTAAATTCGCTGAAGTCTTCGACCTCAGCTCTTCTCCTGCCGCGACCCTTGTTCCGTTGGCCATAATCGCCACCCTTCTTGCGCCCTGACGTTTTGGCGCGACTGCGTGTTGAATTTCCCAAGTACCCTCTCACAAATTCTCATCCAATAAACTCTTTAGCTGTTCTTTTGACAGCATCCCTACGTGCTGAGCCTCCACAGTGCCGTTCTTGAACAGCATTAATGTGGGGATACTCCGTACGTTGTATTTCATGGCGACTGCCTGATTTTCATCAAGATCCAGTTTCGCTATCGTCAACTTGCCCGTATACTCGCTGGCGACCTGTTCCAGAATAGGCGCGATCATCTTGCAGGGGCCACACCATTCGGCCCAGAAATCGACCAGCACAGGATTTTCCGAATTCAGGACTTCTGACTCGAAAGTATCGGCAGTAACATTGACTGTGCTCATGGCTGTGATTTCTCTCTTGATTGTAGATATGTTTGAATGCGGCAGGTCGCAGCAAGCTATTTTGGAAGCAGACGCTATATCTCAAAGCGTGTGATGAATTAGGCACAATCTTGAAAAGTCTTCGAAGCTTGTTTCGAAGAGATGCAGGTAACGTGCAGAACCTGATTTTGGCGGGTTCGGTATTCGCCCGCAGGGATTTTGTCTAATTTGACATCTTCCGGATAGAATTTGCAAGTACCAATTCGTATTTTTTTGGATTAAGACAAGTCAAATGACCGACAATACAACAATTACCTTCCAAAGCCTTGGGCTCCCGAAAGAACTTATACCGGGTATTGAAAAGGCTGGTTTCGAGACCTGTACAGCGATTCAGGCGCAAACGCTGCCCATTGTCCTGGCCGGCCATGATGTAGCAGGACAAGCTCAAACGGGTACCGGAAAAACCGCGGCATTTCTGCTGGCGACATTCAACCGGTTGTTAACAGATCCGTTACCTCCGGAGCGCAAACGAAGCGGTCCTCGGGCCGTGCTGCTGGCGCCTACACGCGAACTCGCGATACAAATTCATGCCGATGCACTGGTATTGGGGTGCGGTACGGAATTTAAAATGGCGGTCGTTTTTGGCGGAAAAGATTATGAGAAACAACGTGAGACGCTTCGCCAAGGGGTCGATATCCTGATCGGTACGCCCGGGCGTTTCATCGATTACTTCAAACAAAAAATATTTTCCCTTCGTGACGCTCAGGTAATGGTGCTCGATGAAGCAGACCGGATGTTTGACCTGGGTTTTATCAAGGATATCCGCTATATCCTGCGGCGATTACCCCCCGCTGACCAAAGGCTGAATCTGCTGTTTTCGGCCACATTGAGCCAGCGCGTCATTGAACTGGCCTATGAGCATATGAATGAACCGGAAGTGGTCAGAATCGAGCCGGAAAAAATGACTGTCGACCGGGTCACCCAGACGCTCTATTTCCCGGGTAACGATGAAAAGATTCCTTTGCTCATCGGACTGATGCGCACAATGAACGCTACACGGACCATGGTATTCGTCAATATGAAGCGCGAAGCGGACCGTATCGCGCGATACCTGCAACACAATGGTATCGGGGCCAGAGCGATTTCCGGTGATGTACCGCAAAACAAGCGCATGAAAATGCTGGAGGACTTCCAGGCGGGCACGCTGCCTGTGCTGGTTGCGACTGACGTTGCCTCGCGCGGATTGCACGTGAACGATGTCAGCCATGTGGTGAACTACGATTTGCCGAATGACCCGGAAGATTATGTGCACCGTATCGGGCGAACTGCGCGGGCTGGTGCTTCGGGCGATGCCCTGAGCTTTGCCTGTGAAACCTATGCACAGTCATTGCCGGATATCGAAGCCTATATTGGACACCGGATACCCACTGCGTCCATAGACCACGACAATCTGCCTGAAATCAAGATCCCTCCCCGGCCACCAAGAAAGCCCGGTGGGCCTGGAGGCCGCGGCAGGCCGAAACGAAACAGCAATCAACGCCGCCGATAAACCGGAATTTCAGCGCAGCAATTCGCTGACTCCTTTCACCGCAATATGGTCCGGCAAATCACTTGCCGGCTTCCGCGTGTCCGGCCTGGTGATTGCCACCACGGCGCCCAGACCATAATTCTGCGCCGCATTGAGAACGGGCAGGCTATCGTCAACAAATAAAGTTGTTGACGGATTAAAGCCAAGGCGGCTCTGTAGCGCCGGCCAGAATGATGCGTTTTCCTTGGCGAACCCTATTTCATGCGAGGTAATAAAATGGTTGAAAAACCGCGTCAATCCGGTTACGTCCCGCTTGATATCCAGGGTATGGCCATGCGCGTTGGTCACCAGCACCACCTGTACTGGATGCGACACAAGCGCTGAAAGAAACTCCCTGGCGCCGGGAAGAAATCCGATCCTGTGGCTGCTGGCAGATTTCAATGCTTTGATATCCAGGCCAAGCTCCTCTTCCCAATGATCAAGGCAATACCACAGCAGGCTTCCTTGCCGGCGGGCTGCGTACCTTTCCAAAAGCTCTCCCCTGACTACTTCCTCAGGTAATTGCCTGACTCTTGCCAGCTGGCGAGGAATCAGTTCCAGCCAGAAATAATTGTCGTATGCCAGATCCAGTAAAGTGCCATCCATATCGAGCAGGATTGTTTCGTACTGTAAACAGTCTGTAGCGTTCCGCATTTTAGTATTGTTTCTGATTACATGGTCATGTTGAAATGGTCATTGTTTGTCATTCTAGCTCAGGATATTTCGAATGCATGATGCTCTTGAAGATTTACTTGAACCAACCGTCGCAATCGCCCGAAAGGCGGGACAAGAAATCTTGGAAATCTATCAATCTGACCTCGACATCGAAATCAAGGCAGACAATTCTCCGCTGACAGCAGCCGACCGGGCAGCGCACCTGTGTATTTGCAAAGGGTTGGCAGAACTAACGCCCGATATCCCGGTATGGTCGGAGGAATCAGCCACGATCAGCTTTGAAGAAAGGTCATCATGGGATGAGTTCTGGCTGGTCGACCCATTGGACGGTACAAAGGAATTCATCAAGCGAAATGGTGAATTTACCGTCAATATCGCCTTGATAAGAGACCACGAAGCCGTACTGGGCGTCGTACATGTACCTGTGCCGGATCACGACTACTAC
>JAADGZ010000222.1 GCA_013152045.1 Gammaproteobacteria bacterium | reverse complement strand
CACTAACACTTCAATACATATACACTGCGCCAGCATTGCTGTTTTCGCCAATGATACCAATAGTAGTACTGGTTTCATTGCGAGCACCTACGGCCAACGTATTGCCATCTGCACTCAGGCTGACGCTGCGACTGAATTGATCTTCGGCTCCGGTATTGCTGGCTTTGATATAGGCCTGTTGGCTCCAGTCAACACTATTGCGATGATACAGATAGACCGCCCCGGCATTCAGCAAGTCATTATTGCTTTCATTGCCACCGATACCGATGGCGGTGCTGCCTTCAAATAAAGCCCCTATTGCCAGAATGTTGCCATCCGCACTCAGGCTGACGGAAAAACCGAAGCGGTCATTCGTTTCGGTATTGCTGGCTTTAACATAAGCCTGTTGACTCCAGTCCGTACCGCTACGACTGAACACATAGACTGCCCCGGAAGTATTGGCTGTTCCATCATCTGCAGCAAGTGCAGGTGAGCCGGATAACACCCCCGTGGTTTTTCCATCCTCACTATTTGCTCCCACCGCCAGCGTATTGCCGTCTGCACTCAAGCTGACGGTAACGCCAAACTGGTCATCGCTGCCAGTATTGCCGGCCTTGATATAAGCTTGCTGGACAGGCCCGGAACGCACATTACCGAATACATAAACTGCGCCGGCGTTAGCTGCTGTGTTATTGCTATCATCTCCATCAACTCCCATGGCATTGCTGTCTTCATCACGAGCACCTACCGCCAGCGTGTTACCGTCTGCACTCAGGCTGATAGCTGCACCGAAATGATCATTGTCCTGGGTGTTGCTGGCTTTGAACTGAGCACGCTGCTCCTGGAGCCACCGTGAACCAAGGCGTTCGAACACATAGACAGTACCGGCATCTGTAGCATCGTTATTGCCATGGCCAATGGCGACGCCGGAAGTATCGCTGTCTTCAAAAGGAGCTCCGACAGCCAAAATATTACCGTCTGCACTCAGGCTGACGGAAAAACCGAATTGATCTCCAGCTCCAGCAGCAATGCGAGTTACAGTGGGTTTGACATAAACCTGTTGACTCCATGCGCTATTGGTACGTGTAAATACATACACTGCCCCGAAAGCATTTCCTGTTCCATCATCAGCAGGAATCGTACTCGAATCGTGCAGCACCCCAACGTGGTGTTGACCGTCCTCAAGATTCGCTCCCACTGCCAGTGTATTACCGTCTTCGCTCAGGCTGACGCTAATGCCGAACTGGTCACCCGCCCCGGTATTGCTGGCCTTGACATAAGCCTGCTGATCCCAGTCAGATCCACTGCGGATGAATACATACACCGCGCCGGAATCAACCGCTGGCGGATTGAGAGGGGCTAGCTGGTTATTGCTGATGATGCCAGTCGTGCCGCTGTCCTCAAGAGCAGCGCCTACCGCCAATGTATTACCGTCTGCGCTCAGGCTGACGGAACCGCCAAACTGGTCACCCGTCCCGGTATTGCTGGCCTTGAAATAGCCGATGCTGTCCACCAGAGTGCCAGCTACTGATACAGTGGCTGAATCAATACAGCCTGATGCATCGCAGGTTTGCAATATGTACCGGGCATTGAGGCGAGCGTAGAGAGGCACAATATGGTCGATGCTTTGCGCACCCTGAGCTATATCACTGCCTGTCTGAGAAAATCCTGAAATACCATCCGGGTTTTCCAGCAATTTGTAATGTGTTGCCCCTGTAATATCTGTCCAGCTAAAGCGAAACGTTTTCACTGCGGTGAATGTCAGTGCCGGGCTGGCTACGGTCGCCGGTGCGCTGTTGCCACCACCACTGCCGCCACCACCACAGGCAACCATCAGAAGTATGCTGAGCATATAAAAAATGTTGCGTATGCAAGATCGATTCAAATTTCCCATGGTAATGTTTCCTTAGTGGTTATTTGTAATTGGGTTATGCACCTGATTGATTGCCAGGGAACCTGCGCCCTCCAGACCAGGTCAGAGGTTCCCGAATATTTTTATCGAACAGAGGTTGTAAGGGTTGTTTTAATCACTACAACTCTAGCCATCCTGAGCTTGATCAACTTAGCGGTTACAAACGAATATCAACAGATATAAGTATCGTGTCTCCGGATACCAGGGGCACCCACCTGGTTGGTGGATGCCCCGTTTATCGCTTCATGAATTTATTGGATGGTTTAGTGAGGGGGTTATTCCCACGCAAACGCGCCAACATTCCCTCCTGCAACCAGCGCCCCGGAGACCTTGAGATTGGCGGTTCCATCTGGCGCCACGGTGTAAAGCTCATCTACTCCGTCTGTCTCCTGATCTGCGCGGTAGGCGATACGCGAGCTGTCCGGCGCCCATGCATAGTTAGAAGAAACATCCCCCCCCGCGATCAACGCCCCGGAGACCTTAACTCTGGCAGCACCGTCCGGCGCCACGGTGTAAAGCTCAAATACTTGGTCCGTCTCCTGATCTGCGCGGTAGGCGATGCGCGAGCTGTCCGGCGCCCATGCATAGCTCCAAACATTTCCCCCCGCGATCAACGCCCCGGAGACCTTGAGATTGGCGGCTCCGTCCGGCGCCACGGTGCCACTTCATCCGTCTCCTGATCTGCGCGGTAGGCGATGCGCGAGCTGTCCGGCGCCCATGCATAGCCCCAAACATCCCCCTCCGCGATCAACGCCCCGGAGACCTTGAGATTGGCGGTTCCGTCTGGCGCCACGGTGTAAAGCTCATCTATCCTGTCCGTCTCCTGATCTGCGCGGTAGGCGATGCGCGAGCTGTCCGGTGCCCATGCATAGTCAGATGAAACATTCCCCCCTGCGACCAACGTCCCGGAGACCTTGACCGCAGGCTGACCACTCAGCAGATCGGCGACATAGAGTTCGAATACCTGATCGGTTTCAAGGTTGCCATGGATGGCCACTTTGGTGCGGTCCGGAGAGATCCTGAATGAGCGAACGTCTCCACTGCCCGGCCTGACACGGCCAAGCTTGGCGACACTGGGTGCATCCGCAGTAGTGCGGAACAGCTCAGTCATGCCTGCCAGATTGGCATCGGCGAGATAGACCAGCCCGTCGAAAGCGGTGGTGACAAGGGCGCAGAGGTACTCGGTGGCGGTGATTTCGATGCTATCGAGGAAGTCATTGCCGTTGGTGTCAGTGCCTGTGTCGATGCGGGTGCCGCCGTATTCGCAGTTGGCGCCCGTCGGTTCGTCGCTCATGCTGATCAGGCTGTCGTTGCCGTTGCATACGATTTGCGACTCGTCGATCTCGCTGGCGTCGAGTACGCCGTTGCCATTCTCATCAATACCGCTATCGACCTGAATGCCGCCGTTCGGGCACTGCGCCCCGGGCGCAACAACCGACGCCAGCACGACGGTTGATGAATTGCCGTTGCCACTCTTGCCACTCGTTGACGAGCCGCCGCCGCTGCTACAGCCCACCAGCAGAAAGAGCGTAACAGTCAGGCTGGCCACTTTTAGAAAGGTGTTGTGCAACATCGTTTTATCCCCCACAGCTTTAAGTTGTATCATTATTTATAATCGGGTTATGCACCTAATTGCTTGTCAGGGAGCCTGCGTCCTCCAGACCAGGTCAGAGGTTCCCGAATATTTTTATCGAACAGAGATTGTAAGGGTTGTTTTAATGGAAACCAGGTGTTTACTGCCTACAGAGTCGGTTGCTTCGAAATCAGCTAAAACAACGGTGGTACAGGCTGTGAGAGCGGGCGCTTCGACCGTTGGTATGTCCGCAGGACAATTGTTCGTTAACAGAGAGGGATCGCTCGGGCCTGTGAATACGGTCGCCAGGTCTGGGAGCGAGGCCGGGTCAGTAATTATGTCAGGCACAGGGCTTGTGTATGTTTCCTGACAGTTTTGTACCGTTGTGCCTTCTACTTCAATTATTTTATTTTGGGTGCCGGCGGCATAATCTGCGACTGCGGTTACCTTTCCATGTGGCAAACCATCACACATAGATACAAAAGTAACGGTTCTGTTTACCTGTGTAATCTCTAAAAATGTAGAGCCACTCATGCCATAGTCCTCTGTCACACAGTCGTAGGTGATGATGCCGTTGGTGCCAGACTCTGTTTTAGTCGAGAAAAAAACGCCTTTTCCTGCATCAGGATTGCCAGGCGGAATATCGGGAACCACCCCTAATTGTATTTCTGGTTCAGTAGAATTACATGTTAACGGCACCAGGCTTGTGCCTACGCTCAGGGTGTCGCCTTCACCAGCATCGCTGCCTCCACCGCCGCCACAGGCTGCCAGTGCTACAGCACTGAGTATATAAAATGTGTTGCGCGCATAAAATCGACTCAGTTTTTTCATTTGATTATGTCCTTTGCTTGTTAAATGCTTCTGCCAGGATTCAACTTGTTCTTCAAACAGAGTGAAAATCCACGTTCTAATTCGGATGTTTCATATAATATCGCTCACAACTTTTCATCACCGTTCTCTCCAGAATTAAACCAGGCTATTCAACGGGCAACCATTGGGATGCTATGGCGCGATCGCCGCTGTCCAGATTCACTATCAGCAAGGCACCAGGCCCAGGATCTATCACCAGCGCTGTGTTATTAGTTGCATTGATTTTCTGGATTTTTTCCTCCTTAAAAATATTGAAACTAAAAATAGACGCGCTCCTCAAGCTGAGGCTTCATCGCCTGGAGAATCAGCAAGGCAGTATGGATTGAGATCGATCTTGTCAGTCCTCTCGTTTCTCTACAACTTGATGCTAATAGCATCACCTACGGCAGACAATAGATACACGTGCTCAATATTTGCGAGTACAAGTACTTAGCGAGGAAGGCCTTAAAGATCGTTGCGGAGAAGCATCCGCAGGGTTATTAAATCAATCTGACACTGGTACTCCATCCAGGTTATATTGAAAGAGTACCAGGTGCGAGGTTTACGTTATTCTGAATAAGTAAGAGCCTGCCCCGCGAGCACAGCGAGTGCTGTGGGTACCAGCCATCAACTCAATAACATTATTGATCAAAATACTCTCGGGCAAAGCTCAGCAGTTGATGCGCCCCTTTTAGATGAAGTTTGGAACATATGCTGCTGCGATGATTTTGCACCGTGCGATAACTAACCCCCAGCTCTTTACCAATCTCTTTGCTGGTGAGAAACCGGGCTACATGAGAGAGAATCTTACGTTCCATTTTTGTCAGCGAATCCAGAGAGGTATTTTTTTCTGCGGCGGTAGCAGGTAACTCAGGAAAGCGACTGCCCAGAGAGGGACTAATGTATACATCTTTTCTCTGCACAACCACTTCAAGGCAGTTAATCAGGTCTTCTCCCGCGCTATCCTTGACAACATAAGCATTTGCACCCAACTCAAACGCCCGGTCGACATAAGCGCTGTCATCGTAACTGGTTAAAATAATGGTAATAAGATTTGGGTATTCTTCCCGGGTACGCTGCAAAACAGTAAGGCCATCCATATCGGGCATAGCAAGATCAAGAATTATAATGTCGGGCCTGAAATGCTTTATCTGACTTAACGCCGAGCAACCGTTTTCAGCTTCAGCCACAATATGTAACCACTCAATGGGTGCCAATAGCTGTTTCAGCCCTTGCCTGAAAATTGGGTGGTCATCCGCGATGAGCAGCCTTTTCTTTTGATTCGCCATGATAAAATTGCTAACCCTGATTATCGCCGCCATAAATCAATGGCGGCAGCTTTATGCTGTCGGCACACTGATTGTCAGATGAGTGCCAATATTCGGAGTGGAGTGGATACTCAAGTGCCCTCCAAATAACTTTAGTCGATCTCTCATGTTGTTGATACCCAGGCTATCCGGGAAGATTTTATCATCAAACCCCCTGCCATCATCTTTGATATTTACCAGGATTTGATCTTGATCTACCCGTAAAGAGAGAATGACCTCAGTTGCGTGTGCATGCTTGAGAATATTATTAAAACTCTCCTGAATGGCTCGATAGATCAGATTTTTTCTTTCACTGTCGATTTCAACCGGTGTCTCATCGACATCCATCTGCCAATGAATATCCTGAGCGGCAAACGCCCGCGTCATGGTTTCCTGAATGGCTGACTTAAAGCCCAATCGAGTCAATAAATGCGGATGAAGATCATGTGACATTTGTCTCACCTCAGTGAGAATTTCACTACAATGATCTGCCTGTAAATCTATTTCACGCGCAGTTTTTTGTGCAGCGTTGACTCCGGCCCCGCCGCCTTTGTTAGTCAAACAATCGTTAGCCAGGCTGGTCAGGTTTTGCTTAAGTACTAAAACTCCATGGCCAATAGAATCATGCAAAGCACTGGAAAATTTTTCACGCTCCATTTCCTGCGCCCGAATAAGTTTTTTAGAAAAATCACGCTGGTGAAGCAGTGCTTCTCTCTCTGCCATTTCCTTTTGTTGTGACAACAGATTAATGCGATCTGCCAACGCCAGGGATAACAGCAAGCCTTCAGCAAGTATACCCAAC
>JAADGZ010000255.1 GCA_013152045.1 Gammaproteobacteria bacterium | reverse complement strand
GATGTCAATTAATGCCGAAAGCAAGGCGAACATCGTTTCAAACTATCAGCGTTCAGGCACTGACACCGGATCCCCCGAAGTTCAGGTCGCATTATTGTCGGCGCGTATTAACGATTTATCTGATCATTTCAAAACCCATATTCATGATCATCACTCCCGTCAGGGACTGTTACGTATGGTTAGTCAGCGTCGCAAATTACTCGACTATCTCAAGAAGAAGGATTTGCAACGCTACCGTGACCTGATTGCAGGCCTGGGTCTACGTAAATAATTTTTCGTTAAGTTCATCGTTTAAGGAACATACATGGCCGTTGTTAAAAAAGAATTCAAGTTTGGTGATCATACTGTCACGCTCGAAACTGGAGAGATTGCTCGACAGGCCTCTGGTGCGGTCATGGTCAAAATGGGGGAAACCGTTGTTCTGGTAACCGCCGTTGCGGATAAGAAAGAAGTAGCCGGTAGGGACTTTTTCCCCATGACGGTTGATTACATCGAAAAGACCTATGCCGCAGGCAAGATTCCCGGTGGATTCCTGAAGCGCGAAGGCCGGCCTTCTGACAATGAAACACTGACTGCACGCCTGATTGATCGCCCGATTCGTCCGTTGTTCCCTGAAGGTTTTACCAACGAAGTTCAAATTATTTGTACGGTGATGTCGCTGGATCCAGCGGTAACGCCGGATATCCCAGCGATGCTCGGCGCATCTGCTGCACTGACCTTGTCTGGTGCACCGTTTAACGGTCCGATTGCTGCTGCCCGTGTAGGCTATCAGGACGGCGAGTATCTGCTTAATCCAAGCAAGACCGAAATTGAAGATTCAGAGCTGGATCTGATCGTGGCCGGTACCGATGCTGCTGTGTTGATGGTGGAATCCGAAGCCAAAATACTCTCTGAAGAAGTGATGCTGGGCGCAGTAATGTTCGGCCATGAAGCCTTCCAGGTGGCGATTAAGGCCATTCGTGAGCTGGCCGCTGATGCTGGTACGGTAGCTTGGGACTGGCAGGCAGCAGAAGAAAATGTTGCACTAAATGAAGCCGTCACCGCTGCTGGTGAAACATCATTTGCTGAAGCCTATACCATTAGTGAAAAAATGCCGCGTTATACGCGCCTGAGTGAAATTCGCAAAGAAATCAAGGCCAAGCTGGTTGATGAAGAAGGCGACGGTTATTCTGAGGAAGACGTTTCCGATGCCATTGAAAAACTCGAGAAGACGGTTGTGCGTAGCAAGATTCTCAGTGGTGAACCGCGTATCGATGGACGTGATACCCGCACCGTGCGTGATATTACGGTAAAGGTTGGCGTATTGCCGCGCACCCATGGTTCGGCCCTGTTCACCCGTGGTGAAACACAGGCGCTGGTGGTGACCACCCTGGGTACCGAACGTGATTCTCAGATTATTGATGCGCTGGAAGGTTCCTACCGTGATCCCTTCATGTTGCAATACAATTTCCCGCCTTATTCTGTCGGTGAAACCGGACGCGTGGGTACACCGAAGCGCCGTGAAGTAGGCCATGGTCGTTTGGCCAAGCGTGGTGTGCTGGGTGTGATGCCGGATATGGAAGAATATCCCTATTCCCTGCGCGTGGTGTCTGAAATTACCGAATCCAATGGTTCAAGTTCCATGGCTTCAGTTTGCGGTAGCAGCCTGTCCATGATGCATGCCGGTGTGCCGTTGAAAGCGCCGGTTGCCGGCATCGCAATGGGCCTGATTAAAGAAGAAGACAAGTTTGCGATATTGACCGATATCCTCGGTGATGAAGATCATCTGGGTGACATGGATTTCAAGGTCGCAGGTACTGACAGTGGTATTACTGCCCTGCAGATGGACATCAAGATCGAAGGCATCACCAAAGAAATTATGGAGATTGCACTGGATCAAGCCAAAGAAGGTCGTTTGCACATTCTTGAGAAAATGAATGCAGTGATCGACAAGCCGCGTGAAGAGCTGTCCGAGTTTGCGCCGCGGTATGTTACTTTCAAGATCAACCCGGACAAGATCCGTGATGTGATTGGCAAGGGTGGCGCAACCATTCGTTCGATTACCGAAGAAACTGGTACGACGATTGATATCAGTGATGATGGTACGATCAAGATTGCGTCTAGTGATCAGGCTGCTGCCAACGAAGCACGTGAGAAAGTCGAACGTCTGACCGCCGATGTTGAAGTGGGTCAAATCTATGAGGGTCGGGTTGCCAAACTCATGGATTTCGGCGCTTTTGTGACCATTCTGCCGGGCAAAGATGGCCTGGTGCATGTATCGCAAATTTGCGAAGAGCGGGTGGAGAATGTCAGCGATAAACTGACTGAGGGTGAGCTTATCAAGGTCAAGGTATTGGAAATTGACAAGCAGGGTCGTATTCGCTTGAGCATGAAAGCCGTAGATGCAGGTTGAGCTGAAACTGTAAAATAAAAAAAGGGCCATACGGCCCTTTTTTTATGCCTGCTAAACCGGCTTGCGACTAAAGTTGGCATATTATGTGAATGTTCTTGCTCAGCAAGATCGATCTAAACAAATCTGTCCCAGACAGATAATATCGCTGAGGGTTTATGCTAAGAATTTGTATTTTATATATATTTCTGCTTATGCTTAGCGCATGCAGCACTATTGGCGTTGGTGTTGCTCCACCGGAAGAGATCAAGTCCCCAGAAATGGGAATGATCTTTGGCAATATTCAGGCCCCAGAGCGGGTAATCGAGGTGAGTTTACGTGAGTATGGCAAGCTATATATTCGTCCCTTTAATCGTCCACCACGCGTTCTCATCTATAAAAACGGGAACTTCATGGCTGAAAACCTGAAGCCGGGTAAATATATATTTTCCTCAATGGTGACGCTGAACAAACGCTATAATCTGGTACAGAAAAAAATTGATGCTTATCAGCGTATTGTAACGGTGCATCCGGGAGAGCTGGTTTATATTGGTTCCTTCGCGTTGTTTGAGCTGCATCAGGAAAACCGGCATCGGCCAAAATTTAAAATGCTGAGAATGCGTAAGCCAGATGAACGTACCGTGATTAAGATGCTTTATGACCGATCCGCCGGTACGGGCTGGCAGGATCTTTTCGCGCGAAGATTAATGGAGCTGCGTTGAACAGCGGGTTTGTATTTTAACGCAAAGACGCAGTGGCGCAGAGAACGCAAAGATAAAAAAATGCAGGACCGGTTCTCTCGTTCCCACGCTCCTGCGTGGGAACGGATACCCGAATCAGCGTATCGATTGATGTATGGATTCCCACGCGGGAGCGTGGGAACCAGAAAGGGGTGATTACCGCACCTTAAGCGGAGGGCATTTCACGTCCTTTGCATCTTTGCGTTAAATCTCTCTGGGTGTCATTCTCCGCTGCTTGCAGCGAAAACGGTAGGATGGGTAGAGCAAAGCGAAACCCATCAGCACGCGACAACTTAATACCCCATCAGCTTGCTACGGGGTAGTTTATTAAGGATATTCTCGGTATTACCTGTTTGCCCGATTTTCAATCAGATCATCCACCACAGCCGGATCGGCCAGGGTTGACGTATCGCCCAAATTATCCAGCTCGTTGGCGGCAATTTTACGCAAGATGCGGCGCATGATCTTGCCTGAGCGGGTTTTGGGCAGGCTGGGTGCCCACTGGATCAGATCGGGTGAGGCGATGGGGCCAATTTCTTTGCGCACCTGTTTGACCAGTTCTTTGCGCAATTCGTCAGTGGCTTCCACATCTTTGACCAGGGTAACGTAGGCGTAAATTCCCTGTCCCTTGATGTCGTGCGGGAAGCCAACCACGGCAGCTTCGGCTACGGCCTTATGCAGCACCAGTGCACTTTCTACTTCGGCCGTACCCATGCGATGCCCCGAGACATTGAGCACATCATCCATGCGTCCGGTGATCCAATAATAGCCATCGGT
>JAADGZ010000247.1 GCA_013152045.1 Gammaproteobacteria bacterium | reverse complement strand
TGGAGTTTGCCTTTGGCGAAATCTCCATTCCGGTTGGCCGCGTTCAATATCTGCACATGCACCCGATGACATTTTACGAGTATCTCCTCGCAATGGGCAAAGAACTGATGGCGGAGCATATATTAAAGCAGCCGGATACTGTTGCCGAGTCGATCCAGCAAATGATTCTCAATGAATTGCGGAGCTATTTTTTTATTGGCGGCATGCCTGAATGTATCAAAACCTATCGTGACTCTGGTTCAATGGTTGAAACCTTTCACGTCCAGTCGGAAATTCTTGACTCGTATCGTGATGACTTCTCCAAGTATATGCCCCGCATCAATACAATGTGCCTTGATGCGGTTTTTTTGAATGTAGCAAAAAGTGTCGGAGAGCAGTTAAAATATACACACCTTAGTGATGGTCATTCCGGCCAGATGAATCGTAAAGCGTTTGACCTGCTGGTCAAGGCGAGGATAATTCATAAAATCCCGGCCTGTGATCCCAGTGGTTTGCCGTTAGGCGCAACCGCCAATCAAAAGAAATTCAAGGCATCCCTTCTGGACATAGGGCTTATGCAGCGACTATGTCAAGTGCCGGTAGAACTGGAATTACAGCAGGAAAACCTTCTGGCGATGTATCGCGGCAAGCTCGCCGAGCAATTTGTTGCTCAAGAACTTCTGGCCTGGCACAGTTCGGAGTTATTTTATTGGGCAAGGGAGGCCCGTGGCAGTAATGCCGAAGTGGACTACCTGGTTGTTCGTGAAGGAAAGATTTATCCCGTAGAGGTTAAATCAGGCGCGGGCGGGAGTTTGCGAAGTCTTCACCTCATGCTTGAAAAATATCGCAATTGCCCACAAGGACTGGTGCTTTATAGCGGTACCAGCAAGAAATTACCCGGGCAAAAGCTCGTATTCCTGCCACTGTACAGTGTCGCTACCATTGGTGACAGACGACCGACCGTGGCTTAGGCAGTTCATCTCCTTTGCCACTTTCTCTCCTCGCTGAACTGCGTAATTTACAGCGGTGGGCGTTATGGCAAATTTCCTCGTCGGATCCACCATGGACATACTAAATCCCGAGCCCGACCCGAGCCCTTTGCCTCCCTCTTCCAAGATTATGCAATCCAAAATAATTTAATTATTTAAGGCCCCCCTTTCTTTAACTTTTATGACAATGTCCTCTAACCGTTCAACCAGGTAAAGAGGAAGAGAAATGAGCTGATACTTAACCTGCTTCCGCTGTTTATTAACAGTAACAACAACATCTACCTCATGAACTGCGGGTAGATTTGTGTCAAACCGAACAGCAAGCGGCGCCTGTTTCATCCCCATAAACTGGTGCAGGGATTTCAAGGTCCCTGTGGCTCCCGACTTAACCTTTATGGGGATTATATTACCTCCCAGTCCAATGACAAAATCAAGCTCAGCATTGGCCGTACGCCCCTCACGCAACCAGTAGTTTAATTCACGGTTTGGTTTATCCGAAAGCATAGCCTGTAAATGCTGTCCAACAAATTGTTCGGCAATCGCCCCCTGGTTGATGAGTTTCCTCTCGTCCATCTGCGAGATACTACGCCAGTCCATCCCGCAAACAGCATTCATCAGACCAACATCAAGGAAAAGCAATTTATATACTTTTTCATTGATATCCGCCTGCAGCGGTAAACCGGAGCAATGACTATGCGTCACTTTGCCGATAACACGAGCCATTGCCAGCAACTCAATATCCTTTTTTATTGTCGCACTTTGATCCAGATGTGAAACATTGGAGTATTTAATTTTCACTCCTACGTTTCTGGCTGCAAAATTAAATACATGCAGCATACGGTTCAGATTTCTTGAGCCGGCATATTTAGGAAAATCATCACGATACGTATCAATAATAGAACTGTGTACTTCGCTTGCATCTTTATAACTGTGACTATCGGCAAAAACAGCTACTGCTTCCGGCATTCCACCAATATAATAATAAGATCGGAGTAGTTGCAGCAGTCGCTGATGGACGATTTCTCCGATGTCCTGACCTGGCTCATAATCAGTTATGAAATTCTTCAAGCGCTCCTCGTCCATTGCCGACAAGAACTCACTAAACGTCATGGGACCCATGTGCAGATACTGAATCCTTCCCACAGGCATTGAAAAGGCATGGCCAGTCAGGGCAAATTCCAATAAAGAACCTGCGCTGATAACCGGAAGCTCCGGCATATCCTCATAAAAATAGCGCAGGGCAGGAATAGCTTCCGGTACAGCCTGTATTTCATCCAGAAACAGGAGTGTGTCTTTCCCGATGCCTCCCATTTTCGGCAAAAACTCTATCTGTTGAATTATCTGTTCCGGGTCTTTAACAGAAAAAATACCTGCCAGATCCGGATGACGTTCCAGATTAACGCAACGCAGTCTAAGTTGATGTCGGCGAGCGAATAACTCGACCAGTGTAGATTTTCCAACCTGCCTGGCCCCCCGGATCACAAGAGGTTTACGTTTTTTTTTACGCAGCCAGTTACTGAGGAACTGTAATTGTTGTCGTTGCATTAAAAGACTCCCAAACCCTGTTTTTACGTAACTGATCACAGGGTGGTGTGAAACTCTGCGCTATTGCTTGTATCCAACCTGTAAGCCGCCACAGATGCCACAGATTTACGTAGTCGCTTCCGTTCGCTATAGTCCCTCTATGCGGGCGAAAGTGACCGCGTGAAGATGGGGTGCCTGTGACGGCTTACGTTTTTACCACTGAAACACACCACCAATATCATAGTCAAGTTATTATTTCAAGGGCGTGTTCCGATACAGGGCATGAGAAAAAGAACACTTCTGAGTCAGTAAAAACAAGCAGGAGAGGGAACTGTAGAGCATATACCTTCCTGAATACATGAGCGTTCGAGAACGGTGCCGATGCATACTTCAGATTCCACTGTCAACCGGAAGACCCAACCATTCGTGTTCATTCGTGAAATTCGTGGCTAAAAAAACTTGCCCGCCGAAGCCTTGGCAAAAGGCAGGGTCACTGTCCGTGCGCATCATCAATTAGTTGCCCCCTGCGCCCCTGAAATATTTCCATCAACTCCCTCTCATACCACCGTTTGACCACAACCACCCATGCCGGGTCATGATCCAGCCCGAAAATACCATGAACTATCCAATAGTATGGGATTTTAGTAAGTTCCAACAATACGAAGACCCGGCTGCGGCTATTATCCCACCAGAATCCTTTGGCCCACGTCGGGTCTGTTGAGATATAGAAAAACCGCACAGGAATATTTTTATAAACATGCGTAAAAGTCCACCTGACACGGTATAGATGAAAAGGATCACTTACAATCAGCGCGGATTTAATATTTAAATCAATAATCTTCCGTTTCAGAAACAAGGCTTCTTCATAGGTGGTAGTGGCATTCTTTTCAGGCCTGACCAGATCGTTTTTATTGATTTTTTTGTTGATCAGACCAATATACGTTTTATCGGTAGTTGCCATAATTTTATCTGCAAACCCCGCAGACAGCAGAGAAATAGACTTTTCCTGCCGTCCGTTCCCGGATGCCAAACATATAATAGCATTGGCAGAATGCGGAGCTTCATCAAGTGAAAGCCAGTGGCCAATGTTCAAATAGCCTATCCAGCCAAAAATAAAAAACGCAGCTAGAACAGCTACGCTTGAGAGAATTATTGTTTTCAACCGCATAGATGTTTTGAAGACCTCTATGTTGTGTTGGCCGGCCTTTACCTTTCCCTTCGAAATCCTGCGGTTGGATATTCGTTTTCTCCAGCTTACCCGCCGGGGTCCTTGGCAAAGGCAGAGCCACCGTCCATGTTCACCCGTACCAAGTTAATTATAGACCTGAATCCGTGAGCGTTCGAGAACGGTGCAGATGCAAGGCGGCAACGAGGTTGATTATCCTGGTGTGATATCAACGAGTTGCCAACGC
>JAADGZ010000268.1 GCA_013152045.1 Gammaproteobacteria bacterium | reverse complement strand
CTGTTTATATTCCTGAAACAGTTCCGAAACAGGATCGACTCGTTCAGTAACGGGAATGATTACTGATAATTCTATTTTTTTTGTTGCGTTATTGTTCACGTCATATCCTCAGGGCATGCTTTTTATATTTTGTTTAATTTTTGCAAAGTGTTCCAGTTTTAAATCACCGGTACGATAGATTAATTCGCCAAGTATTCCCCATAATAAAAGTACGGCAGATAGCGATATATAGAGTATACCAACGCCATAGAAAACAATATTGGGGCTATGCGCGTTCTGTGTTATTCCGGCGATGAGAGCGATAATTCCGATTAGTGCGGAGATGCTGGCGCCGATCGCAAAAAACATCAATGGTCGTGAGAAAAAAGACAGGATGGTTTTTATAGTGAGAAGATCAACCAGTACTTTGTAAATTCTGGTGAGGCCGTATTTGGACTCGCCAAATGCTCTGGCATGATGCTTTACTTTGATTTCAGCTATTTTTGTGCCGGCAAGTGATGTCATGGCGGGTATGAAGCGATGCATCTCAGAGTAAAGCGGAATATTTTTAATGACATCCGCTCTGTATGCTTTTAATGAGCATCCATTGTCTTTAATGGGGATGCCGGTAATTTTTCCGATTAGCCAGTTGGCTATTTTTGAGGGGATTTTACGGCTAATTAATTTGTCCTGTCTTTTATGTCGCCAGCCTACGGCGATGTCGTAACCGTCCTGAATTTTCTGTACCAGTTGCGGAATATCGTCAGGGTCGTTTTGCAGGTCGCCGTCCATGGTTACCAGTATGTCGCCTTTAGCATTATCGATACCTGCCGCCATGGCGGGTGTCTGGCCATAGTTACGACGAAATTTGATGATGCGTAATCGTTTATCCTGTTCCGCGAGCTTGCTGGCGACAGCGACAGTGTTGTCTTTGCTGCCATCATCCACAAATAGCATTTCGTAACGGCAGTCCATTCTGTCAACGGATTTTACGATAGCTTCGTACAGGGGAGTGACGCTGTCTTCCTCGTTATAGAGTGGGACAATGATTGATAAATCCATGTGCATTGCAAGAACTGTCCAGTTAAACGGGTTTGATGTTTATAGGTGCGTTAAGGTTGGTCAAAATAGTTATGCCTGAAGAACGTTAGTAGTGTTCAGTACAGACTTCCTTTAATAGTCTTCTTCCAGAAATGACTCTGCTTTGAGTTTAAAGAGTATACGATGCGGCTCGGAATTTCCACCTTTTGGTGTAGCGACGGATACTAACATTTAATCATCCGTGTACAAGTTAGCAATTTGTGTGGCGGTAGGGGGTCTCTTAAAGTCGGTCAAACTATGTGCTAATATCATGGCGCTATATTTAAGTGTTTGCGAATTTGCAAATATTATGATGTCCTGAGTATTACGCTCTGATCTAAAAGTGAACTACCGGGTGGCGCGGCCGGACTGTACCTGCCTCGGTTATTATCGATTGTGACATGGAAAATGAAGAGAGCTCTTTCAGCGTTAACCGAAACCACCTTTGATCTGGTAATTATTGGCGGTGGTATTACGGGTGCCTGTCTGGCAGCCGATGCGGCTATGCGCGGCCTGTCGGTGGCGCTGGTAGAAAAAGGCGACTTTGGTGCCGCTACTTCATCGGCCTCATCCAAATTGCTGCACGGCGGTATTCGTTATTTGCAACAGTTGAATTTTGCCAAAGTGCGTGAGTCAGCAAAGGAAAGGGTTTATTTTCAGCAGCTTGCGCCACATCTGACAAATCACATCCCCTTTATTGTTCCTACCTACTCAAGTTTTAGCAAAGGTAAATTTGTTATGAAGTCGGCGATGGCTTTGTACGAGATTATTTGTACCGGACAAAATAGCGTTCTCGATGATGTTTCGAAGAAAGTGCCGGCAAGCCATTTTCTATCGCAACAGGGGGTCAGTGAGGTGATCCCTGATTTACAGTCAGAAGGTGTGACCGGTGGTGTTGTGTTTTACGAGAGCCATATGCATAGTTCTGAAAGAATGACGCTGGCATTTATTGAAACGGCGCAACATCATGGTGCCAGTGTGGCGAATTACCTGGAAGTAGAGTCTTTTCTGGGGGCGGATAAAGGCTCGGTGACAGGTGTACAGGTAAAAGACAGGCTCAGTGGTGAAAGTCTTGAAATCCACGCATCTTTGACATTGAATGCTGCCGGTCCCTGGATCCCGGGGCTGAATTTCAATATAGGCGGACAAGGGGTTGTGAATGCGTTTTCAAAGGGTGCGCATATCGTCACGCGGTCAATAACAAACGGCCATGCTGTTGCCATGCCAACAAGAAAGCAGAATCAGGCGGTTATTAATCGTGGTGGTCGACACGTGTTTATCATTCCGTGGCGTGGTTATTCGCTCATTGGTACCACTTATGGCCATTATGAGGGTGATCTCGATGATGTTTGCGCGACGGAGAGTGACATTGATGAAATGATCGCCGATATTAATTCAGCGATGGGGGCAGACGTGTTGTCACGCAGTGATGTGCTGCATGCTTTTGCTGGTATTTATCCATTGATAGATGATGTCATTAATACAAATGTGTATCAGGGCACGGGCAAATACCAGATTGTCGACCATTCGAAAACCGATAATCTTAACGGACTGGTATCCGTGTTTGGCGCTAAATTTACCACGGCCAGACTATTGGCCGAAAAAGCATTGGATGGCATTGCACCGATGTTTGATAAACCTCCTGGTCGTTGTCAAACCCGAAAATCGCAACTGGTTTCCGGCAGTATCCAAGATTTACCGGCATACAGGGCAGAGCAAAAAAAACGTTATGGCGGCATGCTGAGCGATGTTGTCATTGATAATTTGATAACGAATTATGGCGTTAATTTTCATCGAGTTATCAAGTTGATGGAGGAGAGTCCGGCGTTTATGCAAGAACTGGTGCCAGAGCGACTGGTTTTGGCGGCTGAAGTGATTTATGCCGCTAGACACGAAATGGCATGCCATCTGGATGATTTTGTGTTTCGTCGTACCGGGCTCGGTACTCTGGGCAACCCGGGGGAAGAGGTGTTACGTCATTGTGCTATGTTGATGGGGCAGGAGCTCGATTGGGATAGCGATCGCATTGAGGAAGAGATCACGCGCGTTTTAAACGGTTTTCCGGTAGACAGGCTGCTGTTATAAGTAATTCATGGGCACATTAAAATCATCGCTGGAAAGCGGTAAATCATTAACTGTATTGCACGTTGCGCCCACCCCGTTTTTTTCTGATCGGGGTTGTCATATGCGTATTCGTGGCATTATTTATGCGCTTAACAAACAAGCTGTTTCCAGTATTCTTTGTACCTATAATCTTGGGCGCGATGTAGCGCATATTGAAACAGTCCGAACTGCTTCTATCCCGGGATATACCAAACTGGAAGCGGGGCCATCAGCATTTAAATATCTTGCCGATATCTTGTTGTTTTTTAAAGTTTGTGGGCTTATCTCAAGCCGTAAGCCTGACGTTATTCATGCGCACCTGCATGAAGGTGCTTTAGTTGGTTGGGCGGCTCGGCTAATGTTTTTCTGGCGCAGGATACCGATGGTCTTTGATGTGCAGGGCAGTTTGGTTGGTGAGCTGGAGGCGCATGGTTATTTTAAAAAATATAAGTTTTTGAAGCGCCCGTTCTGGGCGCTGGAATACCTGATTACCCGTATGGCCGACCGGTTTGTATGTTCATCGCAAAATACGGTTGATATTCTTTGTGATGAATTTAGGGTTGATGCGGCGCATGTGATTCTTGTTAATGATGGTGCGGATGCCTTTCAGGTCGGTGAAAACGAGGCGGTGAAAGCCGCATTATCCCTGCCAGAAGATAGCACTATCGTCATTTTTACGGGTGCTTTACTGGAAGCAAAGGGCTTGAGTTGTCTGTGTGAGACTATGCTGCAGGCTAAGCAGCGAGCGTTGAACTG
>JAADGZ010000025.1 GCA_013152045.1 Gammaproteobacteria bacterium | reverse complement strand
AATTACCGTAGGCGCAGCCGCTAAACTTGAAGCTGAGCGCCCAGATTGGAATCGAGTTTATTCTTTGGCCGTCACATCACCCATGGAGACCATCGGCGGACAGCCTTCATCGTGGTCATCAGAAATTGATCTTTCAGCTTCAGGCATTACGGATGGCCTGCAGCGCCTGTACGTTATCTCTGCGGGTAATAACCGTGAGCTGACAGTTCAACCTGAGTTTTGGGATCAAATTCATCTGGCACAGATTGAAGACCCGGCTCAGTCCTGGAACGCTCTTACTGTTGGAGCCTATACAGAACTCACTACGAATGATGACCCGACCTATGACGGCTGGTCTCCGGTTGCTAAAGCTGGCGACGCAGCCCCCGCAACCCGATCATCTAATAGATGGGGATGGAGAAAGCAGGCTCCGTTCAAACCAGATATCGTTGCTGAAGGCGGCAATCGACTTATTTCACCGGATCAGACAGAAATTACCGATGCTGATACAGTTTCTTTATTGACCACTTCAGGAAGAGCGGCAGTACAGCTTTTTGAAACAACTGCAGACACAAGTGCAGCTACTGCTATTACTTCCCAGCAAGTAGCGGTATTAATGGCGGAATATCCAGAGTATTGGCCTGAGACCATACGTGGCCTTATAGTTCACTCTGCTGATTGGACTCCGCGTATGCATGAACGTTTTGGATTGCTTCATGCTAAACATAGCCCAAAGGTTGCCAAGGAAACCATGCTGCGAACAGTTGGGTACGGCGTAACCAATCTGGAGCGGGCCCGATACAGTGCCGACCATGCTTTAACGCTTATTGCTCAAGACGAAATTCAGCCATTTACAAAAAATGCTGATGCAAAAGATTACAACGATCCAAAGCTTAATGAAATGCAGCTATTTAAATTACCCTGGCCAATAGAGGCACTGCAACAACTACCGCCAGAATTAAATGTAAAGTTGCGTATAACGCTTTCATATTTTATTGAGCCAAACCCAGGAAGACGTGGCTACCGTCAACGTTACAGCTATCAGTCTCATGGTCTTCGCTTTGAAGTAATTCGTCCCGGCCAGCCTTTGGATAATTTTCGTAGTTTTGTAAATGGAATTGCTGATAATGAGAACTATAATGGCCCCGAAGGAGATAATGATGGCTGGCTTCTCGGCCCACAATTACGCACCCGAGGCTCACTTCATTCCGATACGTGGACTGGCTCTGCGGCAGATCTTGCAGACATGCACACCATTGCTGTCTGCCCGGTTGGGGGATGGTGGAAATACCGTAGCGCGCAAGATCGTTGGCAAAACTCAGTACGCTTTAGCCTGCTGGTTAGTATTGATGTGCCTGATGAAGAGGTCGATATATATTCTGTGATTCAGGCACAGGTTGAAGCAATGGTAGAGATAGAATACGTAATTACTTAATTTCAATGACTATCTATCGTTTGAACAATCCTCACTAAGCAACACTATCACTACATTATCCTTAACAATATCTCCGAAACAATTAACCATCATATGCTTTCATGCGCGGGCATATTTATAAAAATACTCGCGGAATATTGTCAGTTCGGTAGACTTTGAACCTTCCCGGCAGACTTTATTGTTCCCGATCACAAACGATCAACTCAGTACAGAATTATTCAACCGTTACCGATTTAGCCAGGTTGCGCGGTTGATCGACGTCGGTGCCTTTGATCAGGGCGACGTGGTAGGCGAGTAATTGCAGGGGGATGGTAAAGACAATCGGCGAGATGGCCTTGTCGGTGGGGGCAACATTGAGAACGGTGATGCCATCTGCTTCTTCCATGCCGGACTCGACGTCGGCAAACACAAACAGTTCGCCGCCGCGGGCGCGGACTTCCTGCAGGTTGGCTTTTAGCTTGTCGAGCAACTCATCCTTGGGTGCGACCACCACGATGGGCATCTGCGCGTCCACCAGCGCCAATGGGCCGTGCTTGAGTTCGCCTGCTGGATAGCCTTCGGCATGGATATAGGAAATTTCCTTGAGCTTGAGCGCGCCTTCCAAGGCTACCGGATATTGCTCACCGCGCCCCAGAAACAGGGCATTGTGCTTGTCGCCAAAACGTACGGCCAGCTTGCTGATCGCCTCATCGAGATTCAGGACCTGTTCCACCATCAGTGGCAATTGGCGTAACTGTTCTACCAGCCGGGCTTCCAGCTCCTCATCGAGCTGGTGCCGACGACCCAGGACGATGATTAACAATAGCAGGGCGACCAGTTGGGTGGTAAAGGCTTTGGTCGAGGCCACGCCGATCTCCGGACCGGCGCGAGTCATCAGCACCAGATCTGACTCGCGTACCAGTGAACTCTCGGGCACGTTGCAGATGCATAGGCTGTGGGCAAAGCCGCTGTCTTTAGCCGCGCGCAGGGCGGCCAGCGTATCGGCTGTTTCGCCGGACTGGGAAATGGTCACGAACAGGGTGTCGGGCAACACCGCCGCCTTGCGATAACGAAATTCGCTGGCGACTTCGACGTTGCAGGGGATCCCGGCCAAAGCCTCGAAACCGTAACGCGCGATCAAGCCAGCATGATAGGAAGTCCCGCAGGCGATGATCTGCACCTGTTTTATGTTGTCGAAAATGGCCGCGGCCTGCGGACCAAAAATGCTTTCCAGCACCCGCCCCTCACCCAGACGACCTTCCAGGGTTTCGGCAATAGCATGCGGCTGTTCGTAGATTTCCTTGAGCATATAGTGGGCGTATTCGCCGCGCTCGACGGCATCAGCGTTGAGTGCGCTCTGGTGAACCTTGCGCTCGACCCTGTTTCCTTGCGCATCAAAAATCTCCACCGCAGAGGCCCGCAACACGGCCACATCGCCTTCTTCAAGATAAATAAAACGCTGTGTTTCACTGATCAGTGCGGCCACATCGGAGGCAATATAGTTGGCTTTTTCACCAAGACCAATCACCAGCGGACTACCACGGCGCGCGGTAATCAAGGTGTCCGGCTCTTCCGTACTAATGACGCCCAGCGCATAAGCGCCTTCCAGATCTTTTACCGTGGCGCACACGGCCTTATACAAATCGTTTTCCTGCGCCATGTACTTGTGTAACTGATGCACGATGACTTCGGTATCGGTATCCGAGGTGAAGGCATAGTTCTCGGCCTGCTGTGTCTGTTTGAGATCTTCGAAATTTTCGATAATGCCGTTATGCACCACGGCAACACTTTTTTTACAGACATGGGGGTGGGCGTTGCTTTGATTGGGGATCCCGTGCGTAGCCCAACGCGTATGGGCAATACCCACATGGCCGCTGGCCGGGGTTTTCTTCAGCGCGTTTTCAAGTTGTTTTACCTTACCGGGCATGCGTACCCGCTGAATACAACAGGTCTCATCCAGCAGGGCCACCCCGGCGGAATCGTAACCGCGATACTCCAGCCGCTTTAAGCCCTCGACCAGAACATCGACCACATTTTCCTTTGCAACTGCACCAACAATTCCGCACATGGGTTTTAGTCTCTAGTAGCTGGGGACGAGTAGCGGGGAAAAATCTGAAATATAATTCATCACTGCTGTCCCGTTAATATGATAATAATATCGGCTAAGTTTCTGATTCTGAGAATATTCTGTTAATCGAAGTCATTGAAGACATAAAATAACAAGATTCCAATATCGAAGTTATCCCTTCTCCCCGAGGGGGAGAAGGCCAGGATGAGGGGGTAAACAAAACAGGCCCTTATCAAATTATGCCCCCTCTCCCCAATGGGGAGAGGGAGTTAACGGGACAGCAGTGATAATTCATATTTTGCACTCTGTCCTTATGTTAATTATTTTGTATCTATTACCTGCACCCAGCTACTCGCTACTTTTCTTAACAGGTCGCTTCCAGCCCGATACTGTTTTCTGTTTTGCCCGGCTCAGGGTCAGTTCTGCTGCCGGGGCATTGCGGGTCAGGGTGGTGCCCG
>JAADGZ010000182.1 GCA_013152045.1 Gammaproteobacteria bacterium | reverse complement strand
GGGAAAAAATTCGCGCTGGGTAACACACAACACACCAGGGTAATTCTTCCACCTACCACCTGAGAAATACCATTCAACCTATGGCGACAAATAGAACATTAACCGAGCTACACAATATTGGCACCAAAATAGCTCAAAGGCTAAATGAAGCAGGTATTTTTTCTGAAGAGGAATTGAGATTTTATGGTGCTGCTGAGGCGCATAAAATGATTAAAAAAAACCACCCGAATGAAACACTACCCATCTGTTACTATTTGTATTCATTCGAGGGGGCATTATGCAATAAACACTGGAATGAAATTGGTGAGTCCAAAAAACGAAAACTTAAAAAGGGCATTGAGAGGTAGTTCTGTTTCTATTTTGTCAGATCACACAAAAATCTAAAAATGCGGGATGTGTTGGACTTCTCAGGCTCAGCCCGACCTACGAGGCTAGACCATTATCGTGACACAGAATTTTGAATGCCCTCTTTTGCGGTTGTTCATTCGTTTATAATTTATTTATTTATTCATGACTGACAAACACTTCTATATTTCCCTGTTTATCAAAACTCATGACGTTATAGGATTCTCGAATATCACCTTTCTCCATACCTGGCGTTCCGATAGGCATGTCGGGTACAGCAATGCCTTTTATGTCCGGGCGAAACAGTAATAACCGCCTGATATCCCGCGCCGTGACATGCCCCTCTACCACATAACCGTCAATCACGGCAGTGTGGCAAGCGGCTACCTTTTCAGGAACGCCTAACCGCGCCTTTTCGGCAAGGACATTACGCGTACTTTTTACTGTGACGTTGTAGTCATGCTCCTTTAGATAGTCGATCCATTTTTTACAGCAACCACATTCCGGATTTTTGTAAACAATAATATCCTTCGATAACATGTCATTTTCGGCATACACCATAGAACTCAAAGAGAAATACAGAGCAAGTATTATTAGCAGTCTTTTCATGGCAGAACCTTTTTTTGTAAGTGCATCACCACTATCCTACTCCTAATTTTTCCGGCTAAATTTCATTCACCCATCAATTCGAATTGCTTGACCGATGTCGATAACATAAATCCACCCGGCATCGGTTTGGCCGGTTCGGGCGTGTTGCTGAATCAGTTGGATTGCCTCATCTGCTTGCGTCTCTTCACACACCAGCTCCAGCTTCATCTCAGTGATGACAGCGCTGCCCAATTCGACGGAGTAGTTCTGCTCCTTGTTGTCCAACGCTTTGAGCGTACCCTTTACATCGACAATGGAGAGGTTGCAAAAACCAGCCTCCTTGAGGGCGTGGATGACATCGGTAATGCGATTGCGATGGATGAATGCTTTGATCTCTTTCACGATTTTTCTCCAGAGTAATTTAAGAAAGAATACTCCCTCATCAAGCATGAGGGAGCATCGCTGACTACTTCTGCTTGCGTGTTTCCATCCACTCGTAGATCACCGGCAACAGCACCAGAGTCAGCAACGTAGAGGTAATCAATCCACCGATCACCACAGTCGCCAGGGGACGCTGGGTTTCGGCACCGACACCACTAGAGAGCAACATGGGCACTAAGCCAAGTATCGCAACGCTGGCAGTCATCATCACCGGGCGTAGCCGCATTTCTGCGCCTTTACGCACGGCGTCATAAACAGATAACCCTTTCTCCCGCAGTTCGTTAAGGAAACTTATCAATACGATACCGTTGAGCATCGCCACGCCAAAGACGGCAATGAAGCCAATGGCTGACGGTACCGACAGATATTGGCCGCTGATGAACAGCGAGACAATACCGCCGATGGTGGCAAAGGGGACGTTGGCGATGATCAGCGTTGCATACTTGATCGAGTTAAACGCGGTGTAGAGCAGCACGAAAATGAAGAAAATCGTCAGCGGCACGATGACCGCCAAACGTGTCAAGGCGCGCTGCTGATTCTCAAACGCGCCGCCCCATTCGATCCAGTAACCCGGTGGCATTTTCACCTTCGCTTCAATAGCTGCTTCCGCAGCCTGAACAAAGCTGTCCACGTCGCGGCCACGTACATCCATCTGGATCACGGCGTAGCGCTGCAACTGCTCGCGGCGGATGAAAGAATAGCCCTCGGTCACCGATACATTGGCGACCTTGTGCAGCGGCACGATGGCACCCTTGCTGCTGCGCAGCGGAATGTTGCGTATCGCCTCTATCGACTGCTTAGCTTCGTCGTTAAGACGTACGGTAATATCGAAACGTTTGACGCCATCAATCAGTGTCGAGACGGGCTCGTTTCCGATGCCGGTACGTACCACAGTGAGTACATCATCGGCATTCATGCCGTAGCGGGCCAGTTGTTCGCGGTTAACGCGGATTTGAATCTGTGGTTTGCCGAGGTTGGCTTCCAGCGAGAGATCGGCCACACCGTCTACTTGACTGATAGCATTTTTAATCTGTTGGCTGATGCGATCTAATTCTTTCAGATCCTGGCCGTAGAGCTTGGCCGCCAGGGTGGCGCGCACACCAGAGATCAACTCTTCCACGCGCATCTGGATCGGCTGGGTGAAGCTGATCACCGCCGTTGGCACCGCCGCTTCCAATTGTGTGCGCATTTCATCCACCAGATCAGGCATCTCCCGGTTAGCGTCAGGCCAGTCCTCATGCGGATTCAGCTCAGTGTAAATCTCCATATAGTTCACATCGGCGGTCTCGCCTTTTTCAGCACGACCGATCATGGCGATGGTGGTTTTCACTTCAGGAAAAGCCGTGAGTACGCGAGAGATATCCTTGGAAACTTCAATGGATTGCTCCAGCGATGTGGATGGAATCGACACTACGCGCCACATGATCGACCCCTCCTGCAATTGCGGCATGAATTCCTTGCCCAGTAACGGGAAGAGCGCCAGCGCCCCGATTAACAATCCTACCGCTACACCGACCACGGTTTTTTTGTGCGCCAGCGACCATGCCAAAGTCGGCAGGTAGACACGTTTTAATCCGCGTACCAGCAACGTATCACGCTCCTCTTTGGGTTTAAGGATCAACACTGCCAACACTGGAATAATCGTCAGCGTCAGCAGCAGTGAACCCGCCATAGCGAAGCTGATATTGAACGCCATGGGTTTGAACAGCTTGCCTTCCAGGCCTTCGAGGCTGAACAGCGGCATGAAGACCACGATGATAATCAGAATGGCAAAGGCGATAGGGTTGGCCACCTCTTTGGCAGCTGCCAGTACGGCGGCATTGCGATTGACTTTTTCACCTTTCGCGCGCCATTCCGACATGATGCGAAAGGCATTTTCGGTCATCACAATTGCGCCGTCGATCATCATGCCTATACCAATGGCCAGTCCCGCCAGCGACATCAGGTTGGCCGACAAGCCGACCTCAGCCATGAAGATGAAAGCAATCAGCATCGCCAGCGGCAGCGCAGAAATCACCACGACCGCTGAACGTATTTCGCCGAGGAAAAGAAACAGAATAATGGCCACCAGAATGGAACCTTCCAACAGTGCTTTCACAGCGGTGCCGATGGCCTTGTCCACCAGGTCGGTACGCTCGTAGACCGGCCGCAGCTTAACGCCTTCCGGCAAGGCAGACTCGACAATATCAAATTTTTCCTTCACCGCCTCCACCACGTTCTTGGCATTTTCGCCGATGCGGGCCAGCGCCATGCCCAGCACTACCTCTTCACCATCGCGGGTGACTGCACCAAAACGCAGTGCCGGTTGCTGGGCGATATCGGCCACATCACGCAGGAAAACCGGCGTGCCATCTTCAACCTTGACGACGATGTTGCCGATGTCGGTTTCGTTCTCCACCAGCCCCAGCCCACGTACCAGATACTGCTCCGGACCCTGGTTAATGTACTGGCCACCCACCTGGCCGTTGTTGCGTTCGATCACCTCCATCACTTCGCGGAAGCTGAGGTCATATTCGATCAACCGTAACGGATCGATTACCACCTGGAACTGCCGCTCTTCAC
>JAADGZ010000297.1 GCA_013152045.1 Gammaproteobacteria bacterium | reverse complement strand
ACTTCCCGGCCCAGCTCTCCTTCCAGATAACGGCGGAAGGTATCTCGTGTCGAACCGTTGTTTAACCAGTCATCGCCGGTCATACCCTGCCAGAGAGTGGGTACAACAATCAGGTGATGTAGCTTTGCGCCTTTCGCACACATGCTCAAGGCCATCTGTTCTGCAGCCAATGCACCTTCTGTGCCGTGGCTTGCCAGTAAAACATGACTGACTGAATTCATTTTTTTACCAAATATAAAAAACGTTGAATAAAAGCCGGTGTTCGTAAAACGAACACCGGTACAGGTTTTATCTAAATAGCTGTTTCTGAAGTGCAACGTGCATGATGCACTGGAGACAGCGTGATTTAGTAATTAATATAAACGAAAAATGCAAGGATCAGTGCAAATAGTAGCGCCATGAAATCTTCCTTACGGTCACTGCCAAAGATGGACAGGGCTGAACCACGATCAAATGTTGCTTTTTCTTCTTCGCTCATGTTTGTATCCTCCCGTTAAATAGTTTCTTTGACTAGCATCAGCACTACAACTAGCGACAAGACAGCCTTGGTGAGCCCGACTACGCCGCCAATCACAGCAGGTTGACCACCAGCCTGTTTCATAGAGCCGATGGTGATTTGCATGCCCAGACCCACCAGACCAAAGGCGAACAGCCAGGTGATCCACTGGCGGAAGGCCTTGATCTTCTTGGCCGTATGCCGCACGGCTTTATGTGCGTGTTTCAGTATTTTGCCGGCCTCTTTACCCATTACTCTGGAATTGGCAAGACCGCGCAGAGTCGCATCATCATCAATGCTGGCAACTTTGCGTTGTTCAATCAACCTGGCCAGGGCGGCTTTGCGATCTTCACGTTGTATTTTATCGGCATTGGCCATTAGCACGGCCACCTGCTCATTGGTCAACATTTTCTTGGCGGTCACCTTGGTATTGTCAAAATACTTGCCCTTGTAGTGAACCGGGGGCGAGAAGGCGCCGGTAGTCGAGAGCGCGAACAGCAGAATGAAGCCGAGCACGAAGACTGGGAATTTTGCGAATATGACCTGACCCACATTGACCTGGGCGGCGTTTTCCTCGCGCTTCACATACCACACGGCCAGCCATAGCACGATGATTGGCAGTATCAGTACGCGGGTAATGTTGAAGATTTCGGCGACCTTGAGGGTTTCGATGCCATCAGGCTGGTAGGCTAATGCCGCGCCCGCTACCTGGGCTGAGTTTAGAATACCGGTGCCGGCCCAGGCTCCAAATTGTACGTAACTCATGCCCAGCATATTGCCGACGATAGGGAAGACAAACATGCAGCCTACGCCCCAGAGCAAGATGGTGCCGATGGTGTAGGCGATTTCTACCGACTTGGCCTGAACCACCGGCGCTGAGGCAACCGTAGCGGAGACGCCGCAAACACCCAGACCTGCTGAGAGTACGCCGGCCATCGAGTTGGGTATGTTCAGTCTTGATCCCATCCAGAGTACCATGCCGACTGAACCCAGTACGAAGAAGCCGATCATGATGATCGAAAGACCGCCCAGGTTCTTTAACTCGGCGGCACTATAGAGTGTGCCCAGTAGGATAACCCCGGTTTTAAGTCCCAGCCGAGAGAGTCGCACACCGTTTTGTGCCCAGTCGGGAATTTTGAAAACATTGACAATAATGATGCCGGCGACAATGCCCAGCACCACATAATTGAGCCCCAGTAGCTTGTGGATGTATTTTCCAGTTTCGCCGACTTTTCCCATCGACATACTGATGACGGCAATCTCTGGTGCGACAAACCAGCGCACCAGCATGGCAATCAGGAGTATAAACATGCCCCCGGCAATGCTGGATGAATAATAATCCCAGTGTCCCTCTTTATGGGATCCGAACCATTGCCATAACCCAATTGCAGCAGCAATAATGCCGAAGTACATAGGAATTGTGGTTAATTCAGATAAGTATTTATATTTTTTCCCGGCCGCTAAATGCTCAATATAAGGAGCCAGCATGCCACTATCCGCCGTGTACCAGATAGCAAGCATGATGACTCCAATAATAAATAACGCAGGGCTTTTCTTGGTGTACACCATGGTAGAGTCCTCCTCAGACAGCGATGATAATTAGTTTTTATTAAATTGCTAACAAATTGGTTTGTATAATGCGTTAGTAATTATTTTTTAAACTTGCAAGATATGCTTCTTGCTTTGCTCACGAGCTGAGTAACGTTTACCTAAGGAACTATTCACGCATAATCGCCAGACTATTACAACAAGCGTATAATTATATATGGAAATTATTAAATGCGTTCTAGAGACGTTAAACGTTAATTATTGAGTATAGCTTATACATGGGTAAATGATTCATTTCTTGCGGCTTATTATTTGCCGTAGCAAGCGACAGAAAATTACAATTCACACGAGATTAAATATGTCCACACACAGTTTTTATTGGTATGACTACGAAACCTTTGGCATTGATCCGCGAGTCGATCGAATTGCACAGTTTGCCGGGGTGCGTACGGATATGGATTTCAATGTTATCGATGATCCCATCGATATTTATTGCAAGGCCGCTGATGATGTTCTGCCTAATCCTGAAGCCTGTTTGATTACCGGTATTAGCCCGCAAAAAACCATACAAGAAGGTTTGATTGAGGCGGAGTTTATCGGTCGTATACTGCAGCAGTTCTCAACTCCAAATACCTGTGTTGTGGGGCTCAATAACATCCGTTTCGATGATGAGTTTACCCGCTATAGTTTGTATCGCAATTTCTACGATCCTTATTCGCGGGAATGGCAGAACGGTTGTTCCCGCTGGGATATCATTGATCTGGTGAGAATGACCCGCGCTCTTCGGCCCGAGGGTATTAAATGGCCGGTTGATGACAAGGGGGTTGCCAGCAATCGACTGGAACTACTGACAAAAGCAAATGGTATTGCGCATGAGGCTGCGCACGATGCCTTATCCGATGTTTATGCCACTATTGCCTTGGCTAAACTAATCAAACAGAAGCAATCTAAATTATTTAGTTTTGTATTCGAGCACAAGAGCAAACAGAAACTGTCGCAGTTACTTAACCTGTTTAAACCAGAGGCGGTATTGCATACCTCTGGTATGTATCCTGGTGAGGTATGCAACACCGCCATGGTTTATCCTCTTGCTCCACACCCGAGCAATAAAAACGGTATTATTGTTTATGATTTGAGATATTCGCCTGAGGATTTAATTAAGCTCACAGCAGATGAAATTATTGAACGTCTGTATACGCCTAAAGACAAGCTGCCTGAAGGCGTGGTGCGCATTCCACTTAAAACCATCCAGATAAACAAATGTCCTGTACTTGCTCCGCTCAACACGTTGGATGAAGCGTCGGCCCAGCGTCTGGGTATTGATAAAAAACAACATTTACAGCACCTTGAAATGTTGACCCGTTCGCCCCAGCTGCAACAGGAAATAAAACAAAAGTTAAACTCGGTGTTTAGTCATAAGCCCTTTGCGGAAGAAAAGGATCCAGATAAAAATTTGTATGGGGGTGGCTTTTTTAGTGCTGAAGATAAACAACGCATGGAACAGCTGCGCCAGTTAAGCCCTGTTGAGCTTGCTAGCGCCGAGTTTAATTTTAAAGATTCGCGTCTGCCTGAAATGTTGTTTCGGTATCGCGCTCGAAACTATCCGCAGACGCTGTCGGTGAGCGAGCGTCACCGCTGGAATGATTATCGGCGAGATAAATTTGAAGGCAAGGAGGGCGATGATTCACTGAGTCTTGAGTCATTTAAACAGATTCTAACGGTACGCCTGCAGGATGATCAGCTTGCTGATGAAAAGAAACAGGTATTGTATGAGTTACAAAAGTGGGGAGAGCAACTCGAAACTGACTTAAGTTTGTAAAATTGGACCTATAGTCTCTAAATAAGCGTTCCAAATACCCGTACACTTTTGGAAAAATCGTTCGTCCTGAGCTTGTCGA
>JAADGZ010000090.1 GCA_013152045.1 Gammaproteobacteria bacterium | reverse complement strand
AATCCGGGTCGCCAGAGACGATACGAATTCCCGATCATGGCTGACAAAAACCAGGGTGCCGGGGTAGTTTTCCAGCGCCAGATTTAGCGATTCAATGGATTCCATATCCAGGTGATTGGTCGGTTCGTCCATCACCAGCACATTCGGTTGTTGCAGCATGAGCTTGCCGAATATCATCCGGCCCTGCTCGCCGCCGGAAATTTTAGTCACGGACTTTTTGATTTCATCCTGAGAGAACAGCATGCGGCCAAGCACCGCGCGCACGGACTGTTCATCATCGCTGGGTTTCATCCACCGGCTCATCCAGTCGAACAGAGACATGTCGTTGCTAAAGTCCGCAGAATGATCCTGTGCATAATAGCCAATATTGATGTTCTCTGACCATTTAACCTTGCCGCTATCTGGTGCGAGATCGTGCACCAGGGTGCGTAACAGGGTTGTTTTACCTATTCCGTTAGGCCCGATTACCGCGATACGCTCGCCCACTTCCGCCAGCATACTGAGATCGCGGAATAATGGCTGATCTGCGTACCCCTTGCTCAGGTTTTCCAGCTCAAAGGCGTTGCGATAGAGTTTTTTCTCTTGATCGAAACGAATGAACGGGTTTTGACGACTGGAAGGTTTGACTTCTTCGAGCTGAATTTTTTCAATTTGTTTGGCCCGCGATGTAGCCTGTTTAGCTTTCGATGCATTAGCGGAAAAGCGACTGACAAATGACTGAAGTTCGTTAATTTGCGCTTTTTTCTTGGCGTTATCGGATAACAGCTGTTCACGAGACTGGGTGGAAGCGGTCATGTACTCATCATAATTGCCGGGATAGAGACGCAGTTCACCGTAATCCAGATCTGCCATATGAGTGCATACGCTATTTAAAAAATGACGATCGTGAGAAATGATGATGATGGTACAGTTGCGCTCGTTGAGCACTTTTTCCAGCCAGCGAATGGTGTTGATATCCAGGTTATTGGTCGGTTCGTCGAGCAGTAGAATATCCGGATTGGCAAACAGCGCCTGGGCCAGCAATACGCGTAACTTCCAGCCTGGGGCAACAGCACCCATCAGATTATTATGCTGTTCCAGTGGAATTTCAAGACCCAGCAATAATTCGCCTGCGCGGGATTCGGCGGTATAGCCGTCCAGCTCGGCGAATTCCACTTCAAGATCAGCCACCTTCATGCCATCTTCTTCACTCATCTCGGCCAGCGAATAGATGCGGTCGCGCTCCTGCTTTATCTGCCACAGCTGCGCATGGCCCATGATCACCGTATCCAGTACCGTATTGTCCTCGAAAGCAAACTGATCCTGCCCTAGTTTGCCGAGCTGCTCATTCACATCCAGCGAAACATTGCCCGAGGTGGGTTCCAGATCACCCCCCAGTATTTTCATAAAGGTAGATTTACCACAGCCGTTGGCGCCGATCAGGCCGTAGCGATGGCCGTTACCGAATTTAACGGAAATGTTTTCAAACAAGGGCTTAGCCCCAAATTGCATGGTGATATTAGCTGTTGTAATCAAGAGAGGAACGTCCAGAGGAGTAAAATAGGGGTAAAAAGGCCGATCATTATGCCACAGAGAGGCTACCCATACACGCACAACTGCCGATAATGATCTGCGGCTTTCTGTTTAGAATAATGCTGTGTTCGTTAACATATCCTCACGAGGATAACGGACAATGGTGACCACGCGGGGAGGTTGTTTGCCTATTTGAAACTCATGCGCGGTAAATTTATTGACTGTTTCCGATGAATTCTCATCTACCTTTATGCCCAGTTTACTGAGCCGTAGCTGAACTTTTTTGTGGCTTAACAAGGGGCCAGGGGTTGTTAACTGGTTTATCAGTTCAGTTAGGTAAACCTCAGGATTACTGACGCCACTGATGCAAATTTCCATATGGCCCCGGTCGATTTGTTCTCGTTGTTGCTGGCGAATATGTTGCATATGTGCAGAAACATATTTGACGATATGGTTAAATATAAATTCTTTTAAGCCACGTCTGACACCTTCCTCCGAATCACTTACAGCCACAATTTCATGGTTTGAAAAGTTAACCGCCGTTTGTTTTACTTCGCTAACCAGCAGGTCATCCTGAATAATTTTACCAAGAACTGTTTTTTCATTCCGGCTAATAAAAAGAATGACATAAGCTTCGTCACATGACGCATGTCCGGCTTTTCTGAAGAAGTTTTGCAATTCATGTGATGCGCTAAAGATGTTGCGTATATCGTCCATGTTGACAAACAAGGCATTAATCTCAGGGTTATGCGAAAAACTGTCTTTATCAACCCGGATAGCCTTGGGAATACTGGCAACAGTGGCATCAATGTAATCCAGTGTCATGTGGACGGTATCCCTGAGCCTTTTTTTATAACTTCCTATGGCACGGATACGTTTATCTGTGCCGTCAATAACGGTTTCGATTGCATCGCTGATTAATGAGGGATCTTGTGTGATCTCATCGGGCTTGCCGTTACCACTCTCCAGTATTGTCAGGAAATAACGCCACTGCGATGCAAATAGTTCCCGCAGCCCTTTGGCTTCATGGTCTCGCCGGTCATCAATATTATCGCCTGGTTGTTTTGTTGTTTTTTTAATCATTAATACCCCCCAATTCCCGGCTATATTGTTTTAGCTATAAGCATAGCAGGGCAAAAGATATGTTAGACTTTCATCATCATTCACAACTAGTCACTCGTCACTGAATTATGCGTTACATTGTTCTTGACACGGAGACCACCGGCCTGGAGCCTGCCCAGGGTCACCGCATTATCGAAATTGGTTGCGTCGAGGTTATCAACCGGCGCATTACCGGCAAAAACTACCATCAGTATCTCAATCCCGATCGGGATATCGACGAAGGTGCCATTGAGGTGCATGGCATCACCAACGAGATGCTGGAAGATAAGCCTCGTTTTGCCGATATCGCCGAGGAGTTTCTCAACTTTATTCGCGGTGCGGAGCTGGTGATTCACAATGCCCGTTTTGATGTGGGCTTTATCAATCATGAATTGAAACTGCTGGACAAGGCTGCTCAGCCGGTAGGCGAATTTTGCACCGTGCTGGATACCCTGGCGCTGGCGCGCAAAATGCACCCAGGACAAAAGAACAGTCTCGATGCGCTATGCAAGCGCTATAACATCGACAACTCGGCGCGCGATTTGCACGGCGCGTTGCTGGATGCTGAGATTCTGGCGGAGACCTGGTTGGCCATGACGGGCGGGCAGACGCGTCTGTCGCTGGGCGGCAAGGAAGAGCCTGGTCAGAAGCGAGTCAGCGATCGACGGCCACTGACTACCGATCGGCCCGCTATCAAGGTGATTCGACCCTCTGAGCTGGAACAAAAAGCGCATCAGCAACGATTGCAGGCCATCGATAAAGCCAGCGGTGGCGGCTGCGTATGGATGAAGCCTCAGACCGAACTTGAATCCTGAAGCCGTTACATCAGATCGGCATTAAGATACAGATGCAGCCAGATACTGGCGGCATAGCCCAGGGCGACCGCCCAGCTCCATTTCAGATGGCCTAAAAATGTATACATGCCGCGGGTCTGCCCCATCAACGCCACTCCTGCGGCAGAGCCTATCGACAGCAGGCTACCGCCGACTCCGGCGGTCAGTGTCACCAGCAGCCATTGCCCCAAGGGCATATTAGGTTCCATGCGCAGTACCGCAAACATCACCGGGATATTGTCCACCACAGCAGAAATGAGGCCAATCATGATGTTGGCGTTGGTGGCACCTAGATCGTGATACAGGAATCCTGAAATATTGCTGAGATAGCCGATGGTGCTCAGGCCACCAACGCAAAGCACCACGCCATAGAAAAACATCAGGGTGTCCCATTCTGCCCGCGCCAGGATATGAAAAATATCAAAGGGTTTCTCCTCTTCCGAATCGATTTCCGCATCAGGTATACAGCAGGTTTTTTCATCGGGCGACGGCGCATTCCT
>JAADGZ010000185.1 GCA_013152045.1 Gammaproteobacteria bacterium | reverse complement strand
CAGTGGCTAAAACCGCTGTTACGCAGCATTAACGCCATTGCCGCCGGGATGCGTAATACGGGGTAAAGCTGATGGGTTTCGCTTTGCTCTACCCATCCTACAGGATGTGGTAATGCTTAGAGTAGGATGGGTAGAGCGAAGCGAAACCCATCTTAGGCAAACCGGTTAACCGTAACTAGGCCACCTGCACAGGTATAGTATTGCGGGTATGAGTAATGTGATTATTCTCGTCAAGATAGACAAGCTTGGGTTTGAAGCTGGCCAGTTCCTGCTGGTTGAGACCTACATAGGCGCAGATGATCACGATATCACCGGGATTGGCTTTGTGCGCAGCGGCACCATTGACTGAAATAATGCCAGATCCATCTTCCGCACGAATCGCATAAGTCGTAAAACGCTCACCATTAGTAGCGTTGTAGATTTCGATCTGTTCGTATTCGCGAATACCGGAAACTTCCAGCAGATGCCCGTCAATTGCACAGGAGCCTTCGTATTCCAATTCGGAATGAGTAACGCGGGCGCGGTGCAGCTTGGCTTTGAGCATAGTTGTCAGCATAAAACAATGATCCTTGGTACCTTTGAAAATCTAATTTTAGCATGAAGACTGGGCGGCTCCCAGTCTGCTAAACCCGAAGATTATCAATAAGACGGGTATCGCCAAGACGAGCGGCAGCCAATATTACCCGATTTTCTGTATTATTATTAATCGCCAACAACGTATCAGCGTCACGAATGGCCACATACTCCGGCACAAAGCCCAGACGCAGCAGGCGTTCGACTGCCGCCTGCTCCAGCGCGGCATAATCATGTTTTTCATGCAGCAGCGCATCTTTAATCGCCTGCAATTCCCGATATAGAAGTGGCGCAATTTTCCGTTCAGCCGTACTCAGACGCTGGTTGCGTGAGCTCATGGCCAGGCCATCCGCTTCCCGCACGGTCGCCAGACCCAGCAGCTTAATAGGCATATTCAAATCTGCGACCAGTCGCCGAACCAACAGCAACTGCTGAAAATCCTTTTCGCCAAATACCGCCAAATCCGGTTGAACGCAGTTAAACAACTTGGTCACCACCGTAGTCACACCCACAAAATGCCCAGGGCGGGCGGCGCCTTCCAGAATATCGCCAAGGCCCGCAACGTCAACTCGCGTCAACGCCTCTCGGCCATGCGGATACAGGCTGGCTTCTGTTGGAGTAAATAAAACATCGACGCCGATACTTTCAAGTTGCACCATGTCCGCCTCAAGTGTGCGCGGATAGGACTGTAGATCACATTCTTCGTCAAATTGCAGGGGATTGACAAAAATACTGGCCACCAGCCGCTCGCAGTGATGCGCAGCTTCTTTTAATAATGCCAGATGGCCCCGATGCAGATTGCCCATGGTGGGCACAAAACCTACCGATAGATCGGCTTTGTGCCAAGCACCAACCGTTCTACGCAATTCATCAATAGCCGAAATAACCTGCATTACTATCAGGGACAATGATAAATGACGAAGATCTGTTTACCTTTATCAATCTTACTGACGGGTACCACCACATTGCCCCCCAGATCGGCGGCACTATTACGCGCCAGCGTTGCCAACTCTTGTTGAACTGTTTTTGCATCGCGGGCAATCGTTGCCACTTCCGATTTTACCGAAACCGTGGAACTCCCCATTTTTTTACAATTCAGCACTTGTTCTGCCGAAGCAACACGGACTTTTTCCGCCCCCGGCTTCTCTTTTACCCAGGAACAGCCTGATGCGATTAAGAACGAGAATAGGATTAATACTAATTTGCTTATCTTCATACTGCATACCCTCTAGTCAATAAATTACTCCGCCGCAAACGGACGGGGTATTAAGTTGTTGGGCTTCATTTCATTCAGCCCAACCTACCGTTTTTCGCTGCAAGCTGCGGGGAATTAAACCCTAAAGAGATTAAATCTTGAAAGCCTGATTGTACACAAATTAGAAACCGACTCGGAAACCAAGCCCAAAAATCGATAAAAAAAACCCGCATTTTCTGGTTCCCACGCTCCCGCGTGGGAATCCATACCTCCATCGATACGCTGATTCGAATATCCATTTCCACACAGGAGCGAGGGAACGAGAGAAGCCCCCTCGCAAGAGGGAATCAAGGTAACAGTAGTGCACAAAGATATTATTTTGAGGTAAACGTCCAACCATCGGTTGACGGCAATCTCGGCATGGGTTGCACAGGAAATTCCCCCGTCAACGCATTAAGAAAAGCCACCAACTTGTCTACCTGCGCCTTGTTCAGTTTTTTATCAAGCTGGGTACGCGCCATTACCCGCACCGCCTCTTTCAAGCTATCTACGCTACCGTTATGGAAATAAGGCGCGGTCAGCGCAATATTACGCAAGGTCGGCACTTTCCACTCATGCTTATCCGCCCGCCCCTTGTCGGCCATCAAGGCATATTTTTTTACGTATTTATTATTGGTGTAAGTTGGGAATTTCATGAAAAATCCGGTCCCCGGCGCCATGCTCGGGCCACTAAAAGCCGCACCCATATGGCAACCGGTGCAACCCAGCGAAGCAAAGATCTTCATTCCCTTCACCTGCTTTGCGGTCATAGCCGATTTATCACCCTTGACATAACGATCATAGGGGCTGTTGGGCGTGATCAAAGTGCGCTCATACGCCGCAATTGCCCGCGCCAGATTATCAACGGTCACAGCATTTTTGCCACCAAATGCCTTATTAAACATAGGTGTATACCCCTTGATAGCACGGATACGCTTAATCGCCACGGCATGATCCTTCAATCCCATTTCAATCGGGTTGGTAATCGGTCCCAGAGCCTGTTCTTCCAGTGACTTAGCGCGACCATCCCAGAACTGTGAAGAATTAAACGCCGCGTTCCAGACCGTTGGCGCACTGCGGCCACCGAGCTTGCCATGCACCCCCATCGACACGGGCCGGTTGTCATCTCCGCCCAGCATGACGTTATGGCAGCTATTACAGGATACTGTCCCGGTTGAAGACAGCCGTGGATCAAAAAACAGGCTACGACCCAGTTCAATTTTAGCCGCTGTAGTGGGATTATCAGCCGGTGCAGGTGCTTGTTCCGGCAGGGCTTCCCACTGCGCAAAAACCTGTGATGAAGCACCTAAGATAGTGACAAAACTCAATAAAAGCTGGAATCTGCTCTTGGACATGGAATCCTCCGGTTGCTATATTAGAAAAGACTAACAAACTTCTTAGAATCATTCTAAAGTGAAGTCCGACAAATATCAAGGGAATACTTTAGCAACACTTACAGCCAAACCCTGCCCATATGCTGGGCCTGTGCAGCAGTATATTCAGACCTACTTGCACCTGCAATTTTGCCCTGTATTTGTGACCCAATTACAGCTTAATGCTTAAGCCACTGGACTATTATCATGGCCCCTTTTACCCTGCGGATACATTTCCTTTAGAACCAATCTATGATTAAGCAATATTTAAGTCTAAACATGTATGCTCTGCACCATGTTTCACTCGGAAAACAATCATGAGTATAATTAAACTCTGGTCCCGCAACAGACAAAATGATCATTTTGAGGTATTACTCAAACCCTTCATCCCTTTTCTGTACCAGCTAGCCTGGCGCTTCACCCGCAGCCAGGCTGATGCCGAAGATCTTGTCCAGGAACTACTAAGCAAACTTTACCCCCGCCAGCAGGAGCTGGAGAAAATAGAAAATCTACGCGCCTGGCTGGCCAAGGTACTCTATCGCCAATATGTCGATCGCCTGCGCATGCAGTCTCGCACACCGGTTGATCTCGCCAATACTGGTACGGAAGCAGAAGAAGAATTCGAGATCCCCGCTTCCACCGAAGCGGATCAGGAACAGGCCCAGCTGATTGCCCAGATTGAGCGTCTGCTGCCCCAACTTAATGATGACCAACGCCTGCTGTTGATCCTGCATGATGTGGAAGGAAGGCTACACCCTCAATGAAATACAGACTATGACAGACTCGCCAATAGGCACCCTGAAATCCCGCCTCAACCGGGCTAGAAAAAAATTACGCGATCTGATGGAACCTTTTCCTGCAAACCAGCGTGTTACACAACTGAAAGGGTCAAAACCATGAACTGTCACGACATACACAATTACTGTGACGCTTATCTCGACCACGAGCTGAGCGATACGCAAAAACAAGCACTGGAGGCACACCTCGAGTCCTGCCCTGCATGCCAGCACTATGTGCAGCAGGCGCAGACTATTCGAGATGCGCTGACAAAACTTAAAGCGCCAGCCATGCGCCCCGCTTTTGCTGAACAGGCTTTCAATAAAGCCCGCCAGCAAAAGGCAACCGTAGCAAAAACAAAACGGTTTACGGGTACAGGGCTAGCTTTAGCTGCAAGTTTAGCGTTAGCAGGTATAGTAGGCGTATTCATGCACCAACCCGGCTCAACGGTTTCAGAACCGACCGCGATTACTCTTAGTCTGCAACAAGCAAAGGATATCAGTCTAGTTTTTAATGCTAAAGAGGACCTCGACAAGGTCACTATTAGCATTGAACTATCTGACAATCTCACACTTGACGGCTACGCTGGTAAAAGAACGGTTTCCTGGAATACCCCGTTGCAGAAGGGAAAAAATGTGCTGTCATTGCCCATTATTGCTACACAGTCAGGAAACGGTACCCTGATCGCCAGGCTCCGGCTTGGCAATCAGGATAAAATCTTCCGTATCCGGGTGAATGCCCGACAGAATGGTTCGACTCAACGACAAACCCACAGCCCCCACACCTCTGTTTAAAACAGTTTGAGGAGAAATACCATGAAAAACTTAACCACTTATTTACTGCTTGGTGCCAGTCTGTCCATGCCACTTACCGTTATCGCGGCTCCTGATCTCAATGATGTCACGATGGATGTTATTAATCTTGATGACAGCCATGCCGACGCGGTCATGAAACAGATCGATTTACCCAGTATGGCAGAACGCGGCGAACAGGAACGAGACGACCATAGCCGTAGCACAAAAGTCAATGGGCACAACGATCTCTCCGTGAAAGAACGGGAAATGGAAGGTGAAAACAAAATGAGTCAGGAACGCGTTAATGAAATGGAGCGCGAAAACCAAATGGAGCAGGAACGCAATAATGAAATGGAGCGCGAAAATCAAATGGAGCAGGAACGCGATAATGAAATGGAACGTGAAAATACGACACAACAGGAACAACAACTTGATCGCGACACTGACCACGGCGTAAATGACGGTGATCACAGCGGCATGAGTTCAGGTGGTCGTCGCTGATCAAAACCGCCAAAAATGGATGAGTCCGCAAATCGCGGACTCATCCATTTTTATCCCCGTATCAATAAATAAACAGCTATGGAGCTATTAAATAATGTTGAAGCCCCCTCATTCTTTCTCTAACCTCAGCTTGGTTCGATATGTTTTATTGCTGTTGGCAAGTTTTAGCCTGCTATTACCTGCAACAGCAATGGCCAACGCCAGCAAGGATTTCAACAGTGGCATAAAATACTTCAAACATGCCCAGTACGATAAGGCTATACAGTCCTTTGAACATGCTAGAAAAAAAGGTCTGCAAAAACCAGCCCTCTATTACAATCTGGGCGTCAGTTATTTCAAAACCAGAAACTATGACAAGGCCAACTATTATTTCAAACAGCTGCTGCGGTTCAAAAAATTAAAATCACTGGCCGAATACAATCTCGGACTGGTTGCCCTGAAAAACAACGACAAAAAATCAGCCCGCAAATGGTTCAACAAATCGAGAGCTAGTAGCAACAAAAAAATATCACGCCTGTCCGAGCGACAAATAAAAAGACTGTCCTACAAAAAAGTCCGCAGCAGCACAAATAAATGGTATAACTCCGCCAGTATCAGTTATGGCAACAATAACAATATAAAATTGGTGCCGGCCGAAATCGCTACTAACACGAGTGACTCTTTTACCGAACTTTACGCCTCGACCAGCGGCGTTCTTAGCGGCAGCTATAGTGACGGCATCAGTCTGAACGGCTTCGCCTACTTTATAAACTACGCCAACATTAACGCCTATGATCAAAAACAGGCACGTCTAGGACTCTACAAAAGTAAAAAATATGCCAACTGGCGAACCCGTATTGGCGCTTATTACGAACGCAGCACCTTTGGCAGCAACCCTTACCAGCGAGTCACCGGCCTGGAAGCAAAAGGAAAATACAAGCTACAGAAAAGCAATTATATCTCCTTACGCTACCGTTATAATAATATCAAAAGTCTGTATAGCCCCTACGATTACCTACAAGGCTCGCGGCAACAATTTCGTGCCGAATACCTGGATTACAATGCTTCAAATTCAAAAATAATTTATTATGAAATGGAAGTGAATGATCGTCAAAACTTAATCGCCCGCAACTACTCCCCAACCCGGCATACGTTACGGGCCGTCTATTATTATACTCTTACCAAGGCATGGCGTATCGGCGGTGAGGCCAGCTATCGATATAGTAAATATCAACCAACCGCGACCCAGAACAGGCAAGATGACCGTCTGCGCGCCGCCGTTGAAGCAAGGTACGCGTTAAACAAACATTGGAAAATTAATGCTCGCTATCAGCGCACCGACAATAGTTCAACCGACAGCCTCTATACTTATACCCAAAGCCTCTATTATGTTGGAGTAAGAACCAGCTTCTAATAATTTTTAGCCGGAATCCAGCAGCGATTTCTGGTTCCCACGCAGAGCGTGGGGACCAGAAAAAACTCGGCCCCTATTTGCTCACCGCTCGTTCCCACGCTCTGCGTGGGAACACATACCGAAGCCTGGTTAATAGGTCGATCTCACCACAAGATCATTAGCCCGGGACAAACTCATTTTGTTACCCTGACGATGCCGCATTATGCATTCCCACGCGGAGGAGCGTGGGAACGAGAGAAAAACTCGGCCCCTATTTGCTCACCGCTCGTTCCCACGCTCTGCGTGG
>JAADGZ010000146.1 GCA_013152045.1 Gammaproteobacteria bacterium | reverse complement strand
TGCTGCCCACGGTACCAATCCGGCTTCGGCCACCATGTGTCATTATAAGGTGAAGGAAATCCCCACCGATGCCCAGGGCGATGTAGACATCGAAGCGCTAAAAGCCGCAGTAGGGCCGCAGACCGCCGGCATTATGCTCACCAACCCGTCGACCCTGGGTGTATTCGAGCGGCGCATCAAGGAGATTGCCGAAATTGTGCATGCCGCCGGAGGTCTGTTGTATTACGATGGCGCCAACCTCAATGCGATTTTGGGCAAGGTCAAGCCAGGTGATATGGGTTTCGATGTGATTCACATGAATTTGCACAAAACCTTCTCTACCCCGCATGGCGGGGGTGGACCCGGTGCCGGGCCGGTCGGCGTGAGTCCGCGTCTGGAAGCTTTTTTGCCCGTGCCGCTGGTGGTAAAGAATGACGACGAATATGCCTGGCTCAGGGAAAAGGATCGACCGCAGACCATTGGTCGCCTGTCCACCTTCATGGGTAATGCCGGGGTCTTGTTGCGCGCCTATGTCTACGCACGTCTGCTGGGGCGCGAAGGCATGCACCGGGTTGCCGACTTCGCCACCCTGAATGCCAATTATATGCTGACGCGTCTGCGCGAGGCCGGTTTTGATCCGGCTTTTCCCGAACGCCTGGCCACGCATGAGTTTATTATTACCCTGAAACGACAAGCGAAGGAGCAGGGCGTCAACACGATGGACTTTGCCAAGCGTCTGCTGGATTATGGTTTTCATGCACCGACCACCTATTTTCCATTACTGGTCGCCGAGTGTTTACTCATTGAGCCAACCGAAACCGAAGCAAAGGAAGACATCGATGCCTTCGTTGAGGCAATGATAAAAATACAGGCCGAAGCCGAAGCCAATCCTGAAAAGCTCAAAGCCGCCCCCTATAGCCTGCCGGTCAGACGACTGGATGATGTGAAAGCGGCGAAGGATATGGACCTGCGTTGGGCAATGCCGGGTCAATAACGCAGAGGACGTGAAATGTCCGTAGTTTGGGTGCAAAGGCGCGGAGTTTGATTTGTATTATTAAGAGGAAGCGGGATCAGATTGATTCTGGGATAAAAAGTTAAAATATCATCATAATAATCTCCGCGCCTCTGCGCCTTCGCGTCCTCTGCGTTGAAGGACGAGGCCTGTGCTGAGGCAAGATAAACATAGAGACAGAATAATGGCTAAACCCGGTGCAACAGGATTAACCCGTATCATCAACGCCTATGGTTATTCCATGAAGGGCTTGCGTGCGGCATTTATTAACGAGTCAGCTTTTCGCCAGGAATTCGTGCTGGCCTTGGTGTTAACGCCGCTGGCAATTTGGCTGGGCCATAATGCTGTCGAGTATATTTTACTGATCGGCAGCGCTTTGCTGGTGCTGGTGGTTGAACTGTTGAATTCAGCTATTGAGGCGGTGGTGGATCGAATCGGAGATGAACATCACGATCTGTCTGGGCGGGCCAAGGATATTGGTTCGGCGGCAGTTTTGATTTCTCTGGGCATCGTTGTCCTGGTTTGGGGGCTGATTATATTTCAGCATTATCTGGGCTGAATAAAGGCCTTATAAAAAATAACTTTTAAATCTGCAACTTAAAGGATGATTCAATGTCTGCATTGATCTGTGGTTCTTTCGCCTTCGACACTATCATGGTGTTTCATGACAAGTTCAAAAACCATATTCTGCCGGACAAGGTACATATTCTGAATGTTTCCTTTCTGGTACCGGAGATGCGTCGTGAATTTGGTGGCTGCGCCGGCAATATTGCCTACAATCTGAAACTGCTGGGTGAAAATCCCCTGCCGATGGGTACCGTGGGTAATGACTTCGGTCCTTATGCGGACTGGATGGATGAGCAGAATATCAGTCGCAAATACCTGCGTCAGGTGGAAACCTATACCGCACAGGCTTTTATTACCACGGATGCGGACGATAACCAGATCACGGCATTTCATCCCGGTGCCATGAGTCTGTCGCATGAAAACAAGGTGCAGGAGACCGAAGGCGTGAAGCTCGGCATTGTTTCTCCAGATGGGCGTGACGGCATGATCGCGCATGCCGAGCAGTTTGCTGAAGCTGGGATCCCGTTTATTTTCGATCCAGGTCAGGGTCTGCCCATGTTCAATGGTGAAGAACTGCTGGATTTCGCAGAAAAAGCGACCTGGATTACACTGAACGATTATGAAGCGCAGCTGTTTGAGGATCGTACCGGCAAGTCGGCGCATGAACTGGCTGAAATGGTCGATGCGTTAATCATCACCCGTGGTGGCGAGGGCTCGCATATTTATACTCTTAACCATCGTTATGATATTCCTGCGGTTCAGGTTGAGGCGATTAACGATCCAACTGGCTGCGGCGATGCTTATCGGGCCGGGCTGTTGTACGGCTTGCTGAATGGTCTGGATTGGCAAACCACGGGTCGGATTGCCTCTCTGATGGGGGCGATCAAGATAGAAACTCACGGTACCCAGAATCATACCTTTACGATGGATGCGTTCAGACAACGCTACGAAGTAAATTTCGATAGTCAGTTTTAATCTCTCTGGGTTTAGGTTCCCGCTGCCTGGCAGCGGGCTGGATTATTTGCTGCCGGTCTTTGTCTGGCCCGGCATATCGAGGTCGAACATGCATAGAAAATTCATCGAATTGCTCCCGGAGCTTATTATTTCGAAGTCATTATCGATTGCGTACAAGCCGCTGACGGGTTGCTGTCAATCTTCCTGCAAGGAGGAGTTGCGATCTTGAAGCGCGTGTTTGTTCATTCCGTGTGTTGCCTACCCAGGGCGGTGCGCACATGATTACAGCCGTGCAGATGCGGGCCGCGAGGATTCTGCTGGGCTGGGATCAAAGCCGGTTGGCGCAGGAGGCCGGACTTTCTTTGCCGACCATTCAGCGCATGGAAGCCAGTGGCGGAAATGTGCGCGGTAATGTCGATTCACTGGTCAAGGTGGTCGATGCGATGGAGCGGGCTGGGGTGGAATTGATTCATGCAGGAGCGGCCAGCACCACCGGGGGACGCGGGGTTAGACTCAAGGGCTGATTTTGCTCATGCTATAAAACTGTTTTTCGCGTAAATGGAGGAGGGTTCCCTTCTTCTCTTTTTCTTTACTTTTTCTTTGCCTTTTCTTTACTTTCAAAAAGTTAAACTCCCTTTAGGAATTGTTGTGCTTTGTTTTGCATAATAGTTAGGGGGAGGGCATCGTCTGGCGCAGATGCAGTTCATATCACGACCGATCTACAGAAACAGTAACGCTGAGTGAATCGATCTCCTGCTTTGGTAGGGGCGTTTGTGGCGGGGATACTTTACACAACACTCATGTTTAATGTATCATTAGTTATGTTTCATAGTTCATTTGTCATGTTTTATAACTCATAAGCACTTGTGATGCATGATGCTTTTCCTGTGGCTTGGGAGGCCTCGGAATAGGCATGTTTTTTATTCAGGGGGGGTGTAAATAGCATTACATTCAGCTTGCCCTTTGAGATCGAAAAAAACGGCGATGCAAGCATTAGGGTTGTAAAGAGATGAGCAGGTTGCACCAAGAGTTCTTAATTGGCAGCAATTGTTCAGTATGAATAACAAAATACTGAAGGCCTTTGTTTTTTGTTATTACTGAAAAGTTTTTGCCGGGGATCCCGCTGCATAAACTAGATTTGGCTCACCTATTTTGCAAGGGTGAAAATACCGCCGGAATGATGCGTTTGTGGTGTTTTCTGAATCGTTGCAATTTGTTTGAGCAAACCCCCATCACTGATGCTGTGGACGCTTGTTGTCGTTATTGATGCATCTAACACGTATTTAAATTTTAACTATTTCATCAGCTACCACTGATTTACCAAGAGCAATAATATGTCCATAAAACAATATCCTGAATGGCAATTGCGTTTAATGCCATTTTTGCGCTGGAAGCACCTTGTCACCAAACAAACTTTGCGTAGTGATCTGCTCTCTGGTTTA
>JAADGZ010000300.1 GCA_013152045.1 Gammaproteobacteria bacterium | reverse complement strand
AGGCGTCGGATCAGGCTGAGACTGACTGGCGTGCGATCTGCGAGAGTGCGGATGGTCGTTGTTTTGACGTGCAATTTCAGCAACAGCCTCAGGGGCGAGTGCAGTGGCCATTGATGGGCCGTCATAATGTAGCCAATGCGTTGGCGGCCATTGCCGCCGCGCGTCATGCCGGTGTGCCGGCTGCGTTGGCAGCAGAAAGCCTTGCGGATTTCAATGGTATCAAACGGCGCATGGAAGTTCGGGGGCAGGTGGGTCGGGTCACGGTGTACGATGATTTTGCCCATCATCCTACTGCGATTGCCACGACCTTGCAGGGATTGCGTGCGCATGTGGGCGATGAACCGATTATCGCCATCCTTGAACCGCGTTCCAATACGATGCGTATGGGAATTCATCGGAGCACGCTTGTTCCGGCCTTACAACAGGCCGATGATGTTCTGATTTATCAGCCTGCCGGAATCAATTGGGATATGAATACTATACTCAATGATGCGGGTGAACATATCCGCCTGTTTTCAGATACCGATGATATTGTTCGCGCCAGCGTGGCTCTTGTCCAGGAGCAGGCGGAAAAAAATCTGCACATTCTGGTGATGAGTAACGGCGGCTTTGAAAATATTCATAGTCGTTTACTGACAGCCCTGGCGGATGTTGATATCAGGATGAACGAATGAACAAAACAGCGTTGCGTCCCGTTATTCTCGCCATGACTGGCGCCTCGGGTGCTGCCTATGGCCTGCGCTTGCTTGAATGTTTGCTCAAAGCAGAAAGGCCGGTATATTTTCTGCTTTCCAAAGCGGCGCAAATTGTCCTGGCGATGGAAACGGATCTGGATATTCCATCGAAACCGGCGCAGATGCAAGACTGGCTGAGCCGTCAGTATGCTGCCCGGCCAGGCCAACTCCAGGTTCTGGGCCGAGATCAATGGACCGCGCCGGTGGCCAGTGGCTCGCATAATGCCAGGCATATGGTGGTTTGCCCCTGTACCACCGGGACCCTGGCCGCGATTGCGAATGGCAATAGTGACAACCTGATCGAGCGGGCAGCGGATGTCATGATCAAGGAACGGCGTGAATTGATCATGGTGGTGCGAGAAACGCCCTTGTCAAGCATTCATCTTGAGAATATGCTTAAGCTGTCCCGCATCGGCGTGACCATCATGCCCGCCAACCCGGGGTTTTACCACAAACCGGTGAGTATCGATGACATCGTGGATTTTATTGTCGCCCGTATTCTGGATCATCTGCAGGTTAGTCACGACCTGGTAGATCGCTGGGGACTTGACGATGATACATTCTTTTAGCCGGTTAACGGGAAAAAGAGGCTGCTGAAACAAGTATGAGCCAGATTATTCCGCTGTTTCCGTTGAAGACCGTACTTTTCCCGCGAGGTTTTCTCCCACTACGGGTATTTGAACCCCGTTATCTGGATATGATCAGCTGCTGTATGAAGAGCGGGGAGGGTATCGGGGTGGTACTGATTCGTGATGGTCAAGAAGTAGGCCCCGCCGCCAGCACCTATGATATTGGTACTCTGACCCAAATCAGCTACTGGCACAAACGCCCGGATGGCCTGCTCGGCGTGACCCTGAGCGGTTCGCAACGGTTCCGTATCCTTTCTCATGAAGTGCAGACTAACCAGTTGGTACAGGCCGAGGTCGAATTGTTACCGCCGATTAGTTCCTGTTCTCTGCATACACAGTACCAGCCTATGGCGGTGATGCTGGAGAAAATTATCACCCAGCTCGATCCGCCTTTTTCTACCATGGACACCTGCTATGATGACGGCGACTGGGTGAGCGCACGCCTGATTGAACTCTTGCCCCTGCCGCTGGAAAGCAAGCAACATCTGTTTTTGTTGGATGATGTCAGTTTACGTTTGCAGGAGCTTGAAAAAATGCTCAGTGAAAAAGGCCTTTGGTAGGTAGTTAATACCAGATGTAGGTTGGGCTGAGTGAAACGAAGCCCAACATTGCATGAGAGCCTGCTATCCTTTAAACATGGGTGAAGAAATACTCAGCAGCCAGTTTTCCATGGAGGATCATGCGCGTTTTCGGGCGCGGCTTGAGGAGGAGACTCGTCTGCTGCAGCAGTACTTTGATGAGCAGCAGTTTTCCTCTGCTGAACCGGTTGCCGGTTTTGAACTGGAAGCCTGGCTGTTGGATCGAGATCAACTCAGTCCATTAGCGGCGAATGAGTTGTTTCTGAAACGTCTCGACAATCCGCTGGCCTCGCCTGAGCTGGCCAGTTTCAATTTTGAACTTAATAATACCCCGCACAGTCTGTCCGGCCATGTGTTTTCCTGTATGCACAACGAACTCAAGCGCCAATGGCAGCAGTGCCGTGAGGTTGCAAAACAGATCGAAGCCGAACTGCTCATCATTGGCATTCTACCTACACTTAGCAATGACGATCTGTCTTTGGGGAATATGTCAAACATGGCCCGTTACCGGGCACTTAACCGGGAAGCCTTGCGTCGGCGCAAGGGCAGGCCTTTGGTGTTTGATATTAATGGTCGTGAACATTTGCGTATCACCCATCGGGATGTGATGCTGGAGTCGGCCACTACCTCGTTCCAGATTCATATGCAGATGAATCTGGCGCAGTCTGTACGCCTGTTCAACGCCAGTCTGATCCTGTCTGCGCCAATGGTGGCCTTGACGGCTAATTCACCTTTTCTGTTCGGTAAGGATCTCTGGGATGAAACCCGCATTCCACTGTTTGAGCAGGCCGTGGCAGTGGGTGGTTTTGAGGATGCGGCATTTGGTCCCATTCATCGAGTGAGCTTTGGGGATGGCTATGTGCGTGAGTCACTAATGGAATGTTTCACTGACAACCTGCAACATTATCCGGTACTGCTACCCGTGGAGTTTGATGACAGGCCGTCGCAATTACATCATTTACGCGTTCACAATGGCACCATCTGGCGCTGGAACCGGCCGTTGATCGGTTTTGATGACGATGGAACTATTCATTTGCGACTTGAACAGCGGGTGTTGCCAGCGGGTCCAAGTATTGTTGATAGTATCGCCAATGCTGCTTTTTTCTATGGTGCGGTGTATGCGTTGGCAAACGAAGAAACGGCACCGGAGCAGCGGCTGGCATTCAATCATGTACGGGATAATTTTTATCGTGCCGCCCGTCTTGGTCTGGCTGCATCGTTCAACTGGTTTGATGGCCATCAAGTGAATGCCCGTGAGTTACTGCTAGAGGTTTTGTTACCTTTGGCGCGAAGTGGTTTGCAACAACTGGGCGTGGCGCTGACGGACAGTCAGGAATATTTGCAGATTATCGAACAGCGTTTGCGTAATAATATCAACGGTGCATGCTGGCAGCGCGCCTGGGTGGCGAAACACGGTTGTGATATGCAGGCGCTGACAGAAGCCTATCTCAGGCGGCAGGAAAGTGGCGAGCCCCTGCATGGCTGGACTATCTGAGATGTTAAATATACTGACGGAACTACCCGAAGGACTGTTGCAGTGTGATGCGCGGCAGCTGATCAAGATATTATCCGGTCCGACCTTGATTCAGCTTGAAGGCAAGCGCAACGATGTGCTGTTTATTTCCGTGCTTTTACACGGCAATGAAATAACCGGCTGGGAAGCACTGCGTAGCGTTCTTTCACATTATCGTGACAAAGTTTTGCCACGCTCACTTTGTCTGTTTATTGGTAACGTAGAGGCGGCCGCTGAAGGTCAACGTTGTCTGCCGGGACAGACTGACTATAATCGCATTTGGAAAGTAGATGGACTTACGGCCGAACACGGGTTAGCGCGAGAAGTACTGGCTGAGCTGGATGCGCTGCAGTTGTTTGCCGCGATTGATATTCACAACAACTCGGGTATAAATCCGCACTATGCTTGTATTAACAGGCTAGATGCAGATTTTCTGCATCTAGCCCGTCTCTTCAGCCGCACGCTGGTGTATTTTATTCAGCCGGACGAGGTGATGAGTCTGGCTTTGACCGCATACTGTCCA
>JAADGZ010000040.1:1144-5144 GCA_013152045.1 Gammaproteobacteria bacterium | reverse complement strand
ACAACGACGACTTCATTCACAAAAAACAACAGGATCTGATCGACCTGAGCAAACAATACGACGCGGATCTGGCGCGCTACCGACTGCTGAAACAGGGCAAGATCAAATACGAGTAAGACAGCTGGCGACTTAAACTAACAGCTGACGCAGCAATGGCCACTGACTATCCCACATGTCCACAGGTGATCGTTTGAAACCGCTGCGCACGAACTGGTGAATCCGGCCTTCGGCCTCTGCCATGAGCAGGTTTGCCATCGGCCCCACCGGCACGGAGGCACTCAGTTCGCCATTCATTTCGCCCTCGCGCAAGATCTGTTTCAGCTGGGTTTCCAAACGCTCATAAAACTGGTTCATACGCTGGCGCAGACGTTCAGTCTCACCCACCAGAGCATCGCCAATCAGCAAACGACTAATACCAGCATTGCGCGCCGAGAAACCCAGAATGATCAACAGGATTTTTTCACAGCGCAAATGCATGCGGGATTCTTCCTGCAGAATGCGGTTGACCAGACCGAAGACCGAGTCCTCGATAAAATCGATCAGGCCTTCGAACATGCGCGCCTTACTGGGAAAATGCCGGTAAAGCGCCGCCTCAGACACGCCCACGGCACGCGCCAGGCCGGCGGTGGTAATACGCTGACCGGGACTTTTTTCCAACTCCTGCGCCAGTGCTTCCAGAATTTGCTGACGGCGTGAGGGTTTATCTGTTCGGTTTTCCTGAGTCATATTTTTTATCAACCTTTTATTAGTGTACCCACGCCTTCATCCGTTAATACTTCCAGCAGCACGGCATGTTCAACCCGGCCATCGATAATCTGCGCAGTCTTAACCCCGGCATGTACCGCATCCAGGGCGCAACGGATCTTCGGCAACATGCCACCATGAATAATGCCTTCTTCAATCAGTTTTTCTACCTGACGGGCTTTGAGGCCGGTCAACAAGCGGCCTTCGGTGTCCAGTACCCCGGCGGTATTGGTCAGCAGGATTAGTTTCTCGGCATTCAGGGTAATCGCCAGCTTACCAGCCACCAGATCGGCGTTGATGTTATAGGACTGACCGTCTTTGCCCACCCCAATCGGCGCGATCACAGGAATAAAATCCCCCTGCACCAGCATGTTGATGACACTGGGATCAATACTCGCAACTTCTCCCACATGACCGATATCGACAATCTCGGGGGCATTCATCTCCGGCGCTTGACGCTCGAACTGCAACTTGCGCGCATGAATCAAATCGCCGTCCTTACCGGTCAGGCCCACCGCATGACCACCCTGCATATTGATCAGGCTGACGATTTCCTTGTTAACTAATCCACCCAGCACCATCTCGACAATGTCCATGGTTTCGCAGTCAGTCACCCGCATACCATCAACGAAGCGGCTTTCCTTGCCCACCCGTTCCAGCATGCTACCAATCTGCGGACCACCGCCATGCACCACCACTGGATTCAAACCTACCAGCTTCATCAACACCACATCACGCGCGAAGCCCTGTTTGAGACTTTCGTCGGTCATGGCGTTACCGCCGTATTTGATAACAATGGTCTTGCCCTGAAAACGTTGAATATAGGGCAGCGCCTCGATCAACACCGAAGCAATATTATGAGCAGAGGATTTTTTAATAGGCATAATAATAAATAATGATTATTTTTCTAAGATAAGTATTCCAGATAGCCGTTCACCTGTAACTGGTACCATTTCTATAAGGGTTCGTATTAAACGCAAAGGCGCCAAGACGCAGAGATTATATAATTTTTATCATTACTTTGCGTCTCTGCGCCTTGGCGTTCTCTGCGTTAGTTGTCCATCCTTATAAATGTGCGTAATCAGATTAAAGATTAAAACGGCAAATTCAGCGACGGATCGATTTCCAGCATCACCGCTCGGAATTCGTCCTCGATACGTTTCAGGGTCTCTTCATTTTTCCCTTCGAAGCGCAGCACTAAACAGGGGGTGGTATTGGAGGCGCGCACCAGACCCCAGCCGTCTTCGTAATCCACCCGGATACCATCGATCATGCTGACGTTGGCGTTGGCAAAGTCGGCCCTTTCAAGCAGGGCATCCATGAACTTGAAGTGTTCACCTTCAGCCATGTTCAGATTCAGTTCCGGAGTATTCACCGCATCGGGCAGGGCGGCGAAAATTTCGTGCGCAGGACGATCATCGGCGGCAATGATCTCCAGCAGGCGGGCGCCTGAATAAAGACCGTCATCAAAGCCGTACCAGCGTTCCTTAAAGAAAATATGTCCGCTCATCTCACCGGCCAGCAACGCACCGGACTGCTGCATCTTAGTCTTGATCAGCGAATGGCCTGTTTTCCACATGAGCGGTTCGCCACCTTTTTCCCAGATGACCTTGGTCAGGTTGCTGCTGCATTTGATATCGTAAATGATTTGCGCACCGCGATTGCGTGACAGTACATCGGCTGCAAACAGCATCATCAGCCGATCCGGCCAGATAATACTGCCATTGGAACTCACCGCACCCAGGCGATCGCCATCGCCATCGAAGGCCAGGCCCAGATCAGCATTCTGCGCACCTACCATTTTAATCAAATCCTGCAGGTTCTCCGGCTTGCTGGGATCGGGATGGTGGTTGGGGAAATGCCCGTCCACCTCGCTATAAAGCTCGATCACCTCGCAGCCCAGGGAATTAAATAATTTCGGCGCGATCGCGCCGGCCACGCCGTTGCCGCAGTCGATGACAATTTTTAGTTTGCGTCTGAGTTTGACATCGGAGGTAATGCGCTGAATATACTCATTGCTAATAATACGCGTGGTGTATTCCCCGCTGCCCCGGGTAAAATCCTCGCTCAGAATGCGTTCCCGCAGAGACTGGATAGTGTCACCCGACAATGTTTCGCCACCCAACACCATTTTCACACCATTATAATCAGGCGGATTATGGCTGCCGGTCAGCATGACTCCTGTGCCTTCGGTTAATTCCGCTGCGGCATAGTACAGCACCGGCGTTGGTACCATGCCAATGTCCAGCACATCCATACCGGCTGCCTGCAGCCCACGCACCAGCGCCCCTCCCAATTCCGGCCCCGACAACCGACCGTCACGGGCAAAGGCGATCTTGCCCAGTCCACGGCCGATAGCCTCGCTGCCCAGAGCCTTGCCGATCAGCATCGCATATTGAGGAGTCAGGGTCTTGCCGACAATTCCGCGAATATCATAGGCCTTGAATATGGAGGCCGGTGGCAGACCTGGTTTTTCCGGCTCTGACGGGGGATCCGTTTGCGGACTATTGTCCGGGCGATCGCGGCTAACCGGCTGTTGCATTTGCTGGCTCATGCTTTGTCTGAATTCGGCGTCACTCTCCATTTCCTGAACTTCCATGATGCCGGTGTCCATAAACACCCGATCCATGCTGCCATGCATGCTGATGTCACTGGTGCTGATAGCATCAGGATCATCATCCCGTTCTCTGTCCAGCGACTGTTCCTGTTTCAGATTGTCAAAACGCCCAGCCGCACTTTTGAACTCCGACATTTTAAGGCTGTAGTCGTGCTGCTTGATGCCACGCAAAAAAGCCGCTTCCATCTGCATAAAGTTCTCGATATCAACCTGAATGGCCTGACTCAAGCTGTTCCGCAACAGGTAGATAAGTGCGGCACTGAGTAATATCGCCACCAGCACTACCAACAATAAATTCAGATTAAATAAGGAAGGTACCACCAGTGGCGTCCACACCTGCATGTGCCAACGAGTACCGGGCACCTCGGCTGAAGCCATCAAGCCAGTATTTTTCACTGCCACATCCCCGGCGCGGCCAATCAGCAGCCCCCGTTTGCCCGCTATCGGCTGGGTCAGTTCCAGATAGTTCTTGAGACCATCATTGTGTAGCCAGCGCTTGATCAAATTGACATCCAGTGCCAGCTGGATATGGCCCACGACTTTATCGCCGGTCGGCGACAGCACCGGTTGCAAGACATCGATATGCTGTTGCGAACTACCAAACACATGCATTTCAACCGCTGGCGCAAGATGGTTATC
>JAADGZ010000040.1:0-1139 GCA_013152045.1 Gammaproteobacteria bacterium | reverse complement strand
ACGCTGCATATCCAGGCAGGCAAAACCCAGATGCGGCTGCTGGCTCTTGTCTACCTTGAAGACACCTGCTGGCAACAGACGCAGGCGCAGGGCGCCGGGAAACTGTTTTTCCAACTGTTTGGCGCGCGCCTGTTTGGCCGCATCGTTAGCCGCGAGAATTAGCTGGCGTATTTGTGGATCGGCGGCAATACCACGCAGAGCCTGGGTATAATATGCAATCTTGAAAGCTAGTTCGTGCGCCATACTTTCAGCCGTCGCTTTGACAACCACATTCTGTTGCAAACGCAACTTCGTAAGGCCGGAATGCTGACTAAAAAAACTTGTAGCTAGAATAATCAAACTGAAAAATACAAAAGCCCACAGGCTCGTCATATTAAGGCTAAGACTGCGTTGACTACCCGTTTTTCTATTCTTGCGCGTCCGACGTTTCCGTGCTTTCGCCACCTTGAATCTACTCCCTATAAGCGTATTTTTTTAACGATGCCCGGTATGGCCGAAGCCACCCTCGGCGCGCACGCTGAGATTGAAATCTTCGACCAGCTCAAACTCAGCCTGGACCACAGGCACGAAAACCAGTTGCGCAATACGATCGCCCACTTCGATAGTAAAAGAATCATTACTCCGATTCCAGCAGGAAACAAATAGCTGACCCTGGTAGTCTGAATCGATCAATCCCACCAGGTTGCCCAACACAATTCCATGTTTATGTCCCAACCCAGAGCGCGGCAGAATCATCGCCGCTAAACCAGGATCAGCAATATGAATAGCCATGCCGGTGGGAATCAAATGCGTCGCACCTGGCTCAATTTGCAATGCTGCGTCCAGACAGGCGCGCAGATCTAGTCCAGCCGATCCAGCCGTCGCATACTCCGGCATAGGTATGTCTCTCCCCAGCCTTGCATCCAGAATTTTAAGTTTAATTTGATTCATGTATTACATCCCCGTGAATATATCGGCCAGCTAGCCGGGACCGGAATCAATTCAATTCCGGTCAAAAAAATTATCGTTTAATATTAATCACCTTGTTAGGATCACTATCATGCTCCTTGCCAGTCCCCTCTACAGTGGCAAGATGCAAGGCATAACGTTGGGCTATGATGCCGATGAGTTGCCGCGCCAGTTTATCTTTTGATGCCTGT
>JAADGZ010000197.1 GCA_013152045.1 Gammaproteobacteria bacterium | reverse complement strand
CAAATAGCGTTTCGCCGCGGCCATCATAGAACCGGAACCGGCTTGCAGTAGCGCCAGGCTGACCCTCATACCACCCGCCTCACGGGCAAAGAAACGGGTGCTTTTGCTGCCGTCAAGCCACTGCGCGGTGAGCATTAGACCTTCCCGCTGCCAGGGCAGAAACAGTTCGTCCTCGCCGGTTAATGGCCGGCCACTGCACTGAATATCCCACGAGATACCGGCTGCGCTGCGTTTAGCACTAACCTCACCAGGGAAAGTGCAGTGTTCTGGTAAACGTGGTGTCTGAAATTGCGCCGCTAGTGCGCTTGAAGTTTCTACTCGTAATATGTAACGATTGCCAGCCTGTTCCTTGAGTAAGGCCTTACTAACACCCAGATCATGCGCTGAAGCAGGCAGTGAAATGCCGCTAATAAAAAACAGACAGAACCAGGCCATCAAAGATCGGTACCGGTAAAATTGATTCCGGCTTTTCATGAAGCAGGCTCACCAGTCGGGGTGATAACCCGATACTTGTCGCGAAACTCTGCCACTTTATCTGCCATTTCCTCTTTCTGCCGATGTAACTGCCAGCCCGGTACCAGATAATCAATAATGGACTCAAACTTAAACTGCTGCATCGGCAGCTGCTGAGTAATACGCACAAAATGAATGCCGCGAGGTGAGCGCAGAGGGCCGTGCCACTTATCATCATCTATGGTAAATATTTCAGCGGCTGTCTTTGTGCCGATGTAGGCGCGTAGTTCTAACTCGCTTCGCTGTTTGGGAGCACGACCAAGCAGTGGATCCAGCTGACCGGTATTGAGCAGCTTTGCATCGGCATTTATGGCAGTCGCGTTCAGTTTCGCACGAAGCCCCTGGGGAACAGCATCGGCAGTGTTGTAAAACACATGCAAAAAAGAAATACGGGGCGGCAGTCGATAACGTTCCCTGTTGGCATCCAGATAAGCGCGTAAATCAGCCTCTGTTGGTCGTGGCAACTCTACAGCCAGCATGATTCGCATTTTCTTTATCAGCTGGCTACGCATACGGGCATCTTTGTCCAGCCCAAGCAGATAGGCTTCACGCAGCAAGACTTCGTCATCTATGTAGTTATTCAACAATGATTTGCGTTCTTCTTCAGAAAGCTCACGCATTAACAGTTCGCTACGCTGTTTAACCAGGAAGTCCAGAGTGTTGGCATCGACCTGAATCACCTGTCGTTGATCACCACTGAAAAAGGCATCGGCGGCAAACAACAGCAGGGCAATCAGCAAAAAATGCAATAAGGGTTCTCGACGTATTGTTTGAGCAAACGACATAGTTTCTACCACAAAAATAAAGAATTGAATGAGGCTTTAAGTACCTTCACGAAATAATTTTCTGTGCATTTAGCAGAAAATTATTTCGTGAAGGTACTTACATCCGAATCAGGGCATCGCTATTTATTGATTGCGGCCTATTTTTTTTTCGGTTTACGTTCCTTACCCAGAATGGCAGGGTGATAATAAAACGGTTCACGGATGCCTTTCTTACGCATGGCGATTGCACCCAGTGTTTCACGAACAATCGAAAGCGCGACGTTGCCTCCCCGGTTTCCCTGATCGTCGAAGAATGGGTTGTACTCCACAAAATCAACGCCGATACATTCGACAACAACACAGACGCTGCGAATGAGTTCAACGAGCTGGCGGGTGGTCCATCCCCCCAGAACCGGCGCCGTAACAGCGCTCATGGCTGCAGGGTCGAGGACATCGTAATCAATGGACAGGTATAATTTTCCAGGACCGGCCTTGAGGTCTTCGAGCAAATCATCGACTACTGCTCGGAAGCCGCGAGTTTCAATTTCACCCTGCCAGTAAATCCTTACCCCGTTTTCTTTATACCACTTGAGCTTCGCGGGGCCGTAGCCGGGTGAGCGCTGACCAACGGCGTGCACTTCCTCTCCCTTAACCAGACCTTCCTCCACGGAGAGGCGCACCATATTGCCAATGGTGACATAATGGCCAAAGTTCTCGGTACTGATGTCGGTATGGGCATCAACGTGCAGGATGCTGAAGTTCTTTTTGCCATAAACGTCGGCGATGCCAAGTACGCTGGGATACATGATGGAATGGTCACCACCGATCATGATCGGCACTGCACCGGCCCTCGCTGCTCCCGCGACAGTGTCGCGGATGGATGCCAGGCTACGTTCAACACTTAGCGGATCAACGGCGGCATCGCCATAATCCACGATAACCAGTTCTTCAAAGGGATCGACCTGCGTTTCACTGATGACCCCGCCAACACCCCAGGGCAGCATGGTTTCTGAGATGCGCATGGTCTGTGCGCCATGGCCGGTTCCCGGTTGGCCATAACCGCCGGCACTCATCGGCACGCCCATGATGGCAACGTCCACTTTTCCGGCCTTCAGATCTTCTGGTGTGATAGCCACCGGCAGCTTGAAGAAGGTCGGAATACCCTGCCAGGAAAGCCCACCATTATATCGCTGGACATTGATTGGGCCGGCAGGACGTTTGTCCTTTGAGTAGTCACGCTTGTCGAACAGCATATCACCCGTCGGGTCATCGGGATCCAGATGGATAGTTTTTGTTTCAGGGTCGTAAGCCTTATCAAAAGCAGAACGATTATCTGTTTTTTTATCTGCTGCACTTGCTGGTAGAGTAACCGCAATACTTGCCGCAACAAACAGCGCCTTAAGTAAAAAAGAATGTTGAAACTGCATTATTTCTGCTCCCTGTTATTTTAATTATGAACCATATATATTCTCTGGCTATTTTCGATTAAGTCTGTAAAGTTACAAGGGCAATACCTGATTTACGACACTTTTATTTCACGAGAACGTTGCTCTCTTTTTCTTAATTAATGAAACAGATGCCACAAGCCGAAAGACACTTCGCCGAATTCAATGATATCGAGCAGTATACACAGGCGATCAGCACGCAAGGTATGCGTTCGTTTCAACTCGGCACGGGCTCACTGAACATTCTGCTGTGTGAACTGGTTTTCCCGGATCTTATCGTTCGCCGCATACGCACCAATCGTAAAATTGAAGAAATTTATTGCCTGCCTGCTGGCTGGACGACGTTTTCCTTAACACCCGGTATCGAGACCAATAATGGCGTCTGGTGCGGCGTGCAATCATTCCCTAATGCTATCGCTATCTTGCGCCCAGACCGCGAACATCACTGTTGTATTCCAGGCAGCTGGGATGCGTTAGAGATAGATGTACCCGATGACCTGCTGATAGATGAAGGCATCGTGCCAGAACAACTACTTGACAGAGCGATGGCCCCTGAAAAAGCAATACTGCCACTTTCAGTGAAGACAGCATACCGATTACGTCATTGGCTACAGTCATTGCTTACAGATACCAGTATAATTCACCGTCTACGCAAAGATAAAATCTTCGCATCGAAACTGCGCCAGCAAATACTGGCAACACTGGCGGCTACCCTGGCAGAAGGATTACATGCCACAGATCAAAGGCCTCTACGGCACCCCTACAAACACTATCCTTTGTTGCGCCAGATTAATAACCGGATCGAACAAAACAGCTGGCAGTATATGACGATCAATACTCTGGCGAATGATCTTGAAGTAAGCATACGGACACTGCAAAGAGTTTTCAGAAAGTATTATCAAATTTCGCCTAACAAGTATCTGTTGCACCGACGACTCAATGCTGCACGTTCAGAACTTCAACAGCCTCACATAAATACAAGCCCTATAGCTGTGATTGCAGAACGTTATAATTTCGGCAGCGCCAGTCAATTTGCTGAACACTATAAAAGAATATTTGATGAACTACCGTCGGTAACATTGAATCGTCAGAGTGATAAATATCAGAGGCATATACCAGAACGGCACTGAATGACTGTTTTGGGTTATTTTTTCACTGTAGTAGATTCAAACTCTATACTTCATAATCAACCCTCCTTCTTTTTTTACCAGGAATAAAGTGTTGCATCGATCAGTTGAACCTGCCGGTGTTTAGAAACACTTTGTTCCAGACTAAATGACCA
>JAADGZ010000292.1 GCA_013152045.1 Gammaproteobacteria bacterium | reverse complement strand
ATGGCGTTCCTCATCCACTGCTAACAGGTATTCCAGATCTCGCAGATTCATTATATAAACGCCCAAAGTATGATTGTTAATACCTATCATTATAATACAAACAAACGATTTCACCTATTGCCTCAGGTTGCCCATACTTAGTCCATGTTCAGACAAACATTCACTTAAAACAAACAACCCCGCCACAAGCGGAAGAAGTATTAAGTTGTAGTCTGCCGATGGGTTTCGCTTCGCTCTACCCATCCTACTATTTTTCGCTGCAGGCAGCGGAGAATTAAACCCAAAGAAATTAATCAGGAGAAATATTATGTTAGAAAGCAGAGAAGGTAAAAGAATCCCATCCGTCATTTTCAAAACACGTCAAAATGATGAGTTCGTCGATGTCAGCAGCGATGAACTGTTCAAGGGTAAAACCGTGGTCCTGTTCGCCTTGCCCGGCGCCTTCACCCCGACCTGTTCATCCACCCATTTGCCGCGTTATAACGAACTGGCCGGTGTATTCAAGCAAAATGGCGTCGATGAAATTATTTGCCTGTCGGTTAATGATGCCTTTGTCATGGATGCCTGGAAGCAAAATCAGGAAGCTGAAAATATCACCCTGATCCCGGATGGCAACGGTGAATTCAGCGAGGCTATGGACATGCTGGTAGACAAGTCTGATCTGGGCTTTGGTAAACGCTCCTGGCGTTATTCCATGCTGGTGAAAGACGGCGTAATTGACAAGCAGTTCATCGAGCCGGATGTAGCGGGCGATCCCTTCGAGGTTTCCGATGCCGACACCATGCTGGCCTATATTAATCCGCAGGCAGAAAAACCGGAAGCCATCAGTATTATTACCAAACCCGGTTGCCCGTTCTGCGCCAAAGCAAAAGCTATGCTGGAAGAAAAAGGCATGCCTTACGAGGAAATCCATCTTGGACAGGATGCCACCTTGCGGTCTTTGCGCGCGATTACCGGCAAAGAAACGGTGCCGCAGATTTTCATTGGCGGTCGACACATCGGCGGCTCGGAAGAACTGCAGGCTTTTCTGAAATAAGGCACAGCGTTTCTGGTTTCTCGTTCCCACGCTCCTGCGTGGGAACCAGAGCGTAGGTTGGGCTGAACGAAAGTGAAGCCCAACAGGTGTTTTAACCAACTCCCCCGCAGATGATAATAATTATGTTGGGCTTCATTTTATTCAGCCCAACCTACAGGTTTAAGTTCACTTACGTGCAGGTTTGCGGATAGTTCGTGCTGAAGGTATGGCCGAGAGCGGATCATCGGGCCAGTGATGTTTCGGATAACGTCCCTTCATGTCTTTTTTCACTTCCAGATAACTGCTGCTCCAAAAGCCCGCCAAATCCTGCGTGACCTGTATTGGTCGGCGTGCGGGTGATAATAACTGCAGTTTTAATTTGACTCGGCCTCCGGCTATGCTCGGCGTTTGCGTGCAACCAAACATCTCCTGTAAACGCACAGCTAGTACTGGGGGTGTTTCCTGATAGTCGATACGGATCATAGATCCGGACGGCACCTGCCAGCGGACGGGAGCATCCTGCTCCAGTTTTTGCTGCCGCTGCCAGGACAGTTGATTATGCAGAATCGATCCCAGATCCAGCCCGGCCAGCTGTTTCAGATTGCGAATATCATCCAGAAAAGGCGCCAACCATGTTTCCAGTGTTGCCAGCAAATAGTCGTCGGATACATCCGGCCAGGCACTGTCACCCGAAACTTCCAGATCCAGGGTGCGCAATAACTGCACGCGTGACTGCCAGTTGCGCAAGGCATCGTTCCAGGGCAATAACCGCAGCCCCCGGCGCCGGATCAGATCCAGCAACACGCTGCGGCGTTTTTCAGCAGGAATTGCCTGCATCGGTTCACGCGACAGCACCAGATTGCCGACCAGGCGCTGATGCTCAGCACTCAGACACGCCTGTTTTTCGTCCCAGCTAACCCGATCATTTTCAATCACTAATTCAACCAGCTCATCCTCGAACAATGCGCTGTCAAATTCCGCAGCCAGATAAATTTGATCGGTGGTCTGCCCCTGCCGCCCGCCCAGGCTGGCGACCACCAGCCAGTCGGATTGCTGCAGGGGATCCTGTTCATGCAGGCGAACCGCGCGGCCATTGCTCATCTGATATTCTGTCCGCGATGCTTTGCGCCGCCGGGCAATACGATCCGGGTAGGCGCAGGCCAGCAGGAAACCGCTCCAGCGTGGATCAGTAGAATGAACGGCCCCTGGGCCGGCATTCCCCTCTATTAACCTGCGATACGCTCGACTCTGCGTGCCTAAACGTTGCATGCGACCACGCAGGCGATGATCAACTGCGCTATTTTTTGTAAACAGTTTTGTTCGCAAGCGGATGTCCGCATCGCGCAACGAAAGGGGATCCCGTTCGCCCAGTAGTGCGGCAATGTCACAGGCAGGTTCGACCAGGCCTTTTGTTTTTGCCACCAGCAGCATGTGTGCCAGGCGCGGATGCAACGGCAGGCGCGCCATTGCCTCACCATGTGCCGTCATTTTCCAGCCCCCAGGCCGTGGCTTCAGCGCACCCAGAGAGCATAATAACTCGACCGCTCGCTGGTAATGTCCGGCGGCAGGCGGATCCAGCCAGATTAGTTCATTTGGATCATCCACCCCCCAGCCTTGCAGTTGCAACACTAGCGGTAGCAGATCGGCCTGCTCAATGGCCGGTGAACTAAAGGGGATCAGTTGCATTTGCTGATCTTCAGACCAGAGCCGATAACAGACACCGGCTTCGATTCGTCCTGCCCGTCCCATGCGCTGAATACTGGAGGCCCGCGAGATGCGCCGCGTGTGCAAACGGGACATGCCCGCAGCGGGATCGAATACCGCCTGACGATGCAGGCCGCTGTCGACAATAATACGCACGCCCTCGATGGTCAGACTGCTCTCGGCAATGTCGGTGGCGAGAACGATTTTGCGCCGTCCGACCGCCACCGGTTCAATCGCCCGGCGCTGTTGTTGCAGATCCAGATCACCGTACAACGGTGCGAGAATAATATTTTTGTCGTCCGCCAGTGCGGCTTTTAGCAGTGTATGCAGACGGCGAATTTCGGCCTGCCCCGGCAAAAAAACCAGCATGCTGCCCGGCTCATCAAGCAGCGCCTGTTTTATTGTCGCCAGCATGCACGCGGGTAATTCATGATATAGGCGCTCGGCAGCAATAAAGCCCGCGCCATAGCGGATTTCAACCGGATACAGGCGGCCTTCACTTTTGATCACCGGCGCATCGTTCAACAACGTCGCCAGTCGCTCACCTTCGAGGGTGGCCGACATGATCAAAATCTTCAGCGGCGGTTGTTCCCGAAACAGCGCGCGCCCCTGCAGGGCCAGCGCCAAACCAAGATCGGCGTCCAAACTGCGTTCGTGAAATTCATCGAAAATAAGCAGGCCGATACCGTCCAGAGAAGGATCATCCTGCAACATACGCGTGAGTATGCCTTCGGTCACTACCTCGATACGGGTCTGCGCGCTGATTCGGCTCTCCAGCCGAACCCGATAGCCCACCGTCCGGCCCACCGCCTCGCCCAGCGTGGAGGCCATATATTCCGCCGCCGCGCGCGCCGCCAGACGCCGGGGTTCGAGCAGAATGATTTTCTGCTTGCCCAGCCAGGCAGCTTCGAGCAGAGCCAGCGGCACGCGCGTGGTTTTACCCGCCCCCGGCGGTGCTTCCAGCACCACTTCATGCCGCTGTTGTAGGGCTGAGCATAAATCCGCAAGGACCGATTCGATGGGCAGGGATGGCATAGTAGAAAGATATAGTGTGAATCAGTTGTGCTAAATTCAATCAGCTTCTAGCAAGGCTGAGGGGATATTTAAGTTGTAACGTGCTGATAGGGTTCCCCTCTGGACTTCGCGCTTTGCTCTACCCACCTACTTTTCGCTGCAAGCAGCGGGGAATCACACCCGGAGGGATTGAAACCCCGGCCCCTCTCCCCAACCCTCTCCCCTAGCGGGGGAGAGGGGGCTGTGAGCCGCACGCTACAAAAATACTCCCCTCTCCCACGCAAGTGGGAG
>JAADGZ010000158.1 GCA_013152045.1 Gammaproteobacteria bacterium | reverse complement strand
CAGAATCCCCCACAATAAAATAATTTATAGAATGCAAAATCATCCGAGCTGACCCGGTATTACGGCAAATGTTGGGGAATTGAAACCTGCTTTCGTGACGCCAAAGATATTCGATTTGGATTAGGTATGGATCCGATTCATACAAAGAGTACTGAGCGTCGGGAATGGCGATTGTCTTGCTGACTTTATTAGGTGCGGCATGTGAGCATGTTGGATATGATCGTTACCTCAAAGCGAATACGCTTAAACGGTGGAGTATTCATATGGTGTAGATCGCAACCCCTACCAACAGTATTCCGGATAGTTGACGAATGCGCTGCTGCTGTTTGGGTGCTGCAAAGATGTGCTGGAAGCGCGAAAGTCCGTGGCCAATCAATAGCAACGGCAGTCCTGCACCCAGCCCGTAGATAAACATTAGCACCGTTCCATAAATGGGATCCCCCTGCATCGCAACCAGGGTCAGGATGCTTAACAGGATCGGTGTTGCACAGGGCACGATGGCCAATGAAAATATCAGTCCCGCAGCATAGGCCGTTATTACACCATGCCACTTTCTGGAAGTGTCAATCTGTGGTTGGTGAAGATGGAATACAGAAACAGGTAATCGCACTATACCGAGTAAATGCAGCCCCATAAATAATGGAACCATTGCCAGAAGCAGACGAAATTCAGACGTGAACTGACCAAATACCCATCCAAGTCCTGCTGTCAACAGTCCCATGAGTGCGGTCGCACTGGCCATACCCAGAATAAAAGGTAGGGCCGTGGAGATGACAAGAGTGCGTTGCGGATTGATCGGCGGCGGCTTGTCCGCGTCTTCTTTTCCACAGCAGCAAGAGGCACTGAAGAATCCAAACACAGCAGGATACATAGGCAGACAACAGGGATTGAATGCGGTAATAAGGCCACCCAGGATTACCAGTGGTAAAGCCAGAAGTGAACCATGACTGAGCCAGGGAGTAAGCCAGTTGGCGAAAGCATCCATGTTTATGGTGTCAGCAAAGCGTCAGGATGGGTGAGTATCTTTTTCAGCCTGGCCTGTACCGCCGGACTTTCACCAACTGTGCGGGTAACCTCCTTACCTTTTTTATCAATTAGCAAAACGGTAGGAAGAAAACGCACCTTATATTTTTTAATTAAAGGGTTATCCGATGACCAGTCGAATTGTCGAAAAGTAATTTGCTTGCCGTAACGTTGCTCAGCATCACTCACCAGTTGATGAATAATCTGGCAATTGGGGCTGTTGTCACCACGGAACAGGATAATGGCAGGGCCGCTGATCTTTGCGTTTGTTGCTGGATCGAATTGAGTACCGCTGAGTTGTGTTTTTGCTATAAAAAGAGCGCTAATAATAAGTATGGTCGTCAATAAAGGCCAGTATTGTTTTAATTGCATAATTCACCTTGTATGGATGTGCAGTCACAGGTTGTTTGTTTTTCGGTTTTCACTTTCTGAAGATTACCGGCTGCGCGATCCTGCACATAGGGATCACCGCTGCTCAGGGATTGTTCGGCTCGAGCCAGCTCGCGACCAAGATAAGCAGCATGATCGAGGCGGCTGATCAGTCCTTGATCAATTACCGTAGTATAAAGAGCAGCCGGATCGGCAGCAGCAAATACCCGTTCCAGAATTCCCTTGTTGCTATAGTGTTCCAGTGTGATCTGGTTATGGCTTTGATCCGGATAAACAACAAAATACCCGGCCGGGTCCAATCGCAAACGTTGTGGCGCAATGGCGGTTTCAAGGGGGACAGATTTTATATCAGGCAGCGTAGCAGTAATTGGCCCAGGATCGTTAACGGCGGTTTCTTCAATTAGCGCACGCAGTGTTGTTGAATCGGTTTCACCAATGTAATCGAGCAATTGAACCTGTTGGCGAAAAGCTTCAATATGGCTGGCATCCAGATTTTTAATAAAAGGACGTTTTCCCTTCGCTTCAATAATGCGTCCTTTTTCATTTACCCCATGGCGCAGGAGACTGGCCAGTGATTGCCCTGGTAGATGGCCGATAGCGCGTTGTGTGTCTTCACCGCAAAGAATCAGAAAACGAATATTGGGGTTGCTCATCAGATTGCGAATCAGGTGTTCGATACCAAGGTTTTCCGTATGCAGGCTACCGATAACTGACAAGCCTTTAACCGGATCAGTAGCCAGCTCAGCAATCAGTTTATCGCTATTCAACGTGCATAGTGCCACCGGGGCTCTAAAGCGGATAACCTGATAATCCCCTGGTAGAGGGGGCCAGCCTTGCTGCAATTCAGGCTCTGCTGTTGCGCAATGGCTACCTTCAGCAATGGCAGGGTCAAGTTCGGCAGCCATATTTTGCGCTACCGCAGGCCAGCAAACCTCACAACCCAGGCAGTCATAACGTTTTACTTCAAACAATTTTCGGGCATCTTCGAACAAAGCTTTTAACGGGGTGTTGATACTATCAGATTTTTGCAAAGTATTGACGATGTCGTGAAAACAGCCGCAGCGCCAGCATTTCTTCGCCGCCATCGTCTTGCGAAGTTCTGTCTCTATACGTGTTATGTGCTTAGCAGTTTTGATCATCACAATTACCCGTGCAAATACGTTTTTTGACACGAAAATCCCATAGGGAAGCAATGATCAGTAATATAAAGCCCATTATCTCCAACGGTTTTGAGTAACTGCCGTAGAAGACCCATAACAGAAGTAACCCTGCGCCTAGACTTAACATTAACGGGCCGGGATGCCGATGGCTGCGCCAGGAATACAGCATGCCCGCCAATGCGAATACCAGCAAGGTAGTAATCAGTTTAACCAGGGTAGCTTCATCGATATGTACACTAACGCCGATCAGCGACAATAAGCTTACTGCTGCTAGTGTGCCATAGCAGGTGGCCACGGCCAGCAGACTGGTAATTGAACCCAGCCAGGCCAGATTTTGTTTTGCTTTTTTCATTTATTTGTACCTTTTAATTCTTTATTTTCGCAAATATCGAAATGATAAATCCAAAAAAAACTCATCCCAGGCGAGCCTCCAGTATTTCCAGATCACCTTTTAACGCTTTTAATAAATCTTCGCTGTTGAGCCGGTAGTAAACCATTTTGCCGTCATTACGCATGTCCAACCAGCCTTGATTCCGCAGTAATTTTAATTGATGCGAGGTCGCAGCCATACTCAAAGCCAGTACATGTGCGATATCACACACGCAGAGTTCGCCATGCGCTAGTGCCAGCAAAATCTTAAGGCGAGTGGTATTGCCCAGCAATTTATAGAAATCAGCCAGTTCTGGCAGATGTTTTTCTTCTTTAGAAAGGGCTTTTTTTACCTGGTTAACCTTGTGGTGATCAAAGCAGGGAATAGCACAGGTATCGGATTTGCTGCTGATAGTGGTAACTTTTCTCATAACGTTAATCATTTCGACGGATGCGAAAATGATCAAGGAAAAGTTGTAGAAAGTCAAGAGGTGTTTCTGATAATGCAGGAACGGCCAAAAACGGCGGTCAGGTTCCAGAAAAACATGCCATACTTGGTGAAAGTGGCAGAATTTGATAAAGTGTTTACATGAATATAGAGCAATCAAAGCACTTGGCGAATAGTGCGCGGATTATCGGCATGGCGCAGTTTGCCGCCTATGGTTATAAGGCCATGAATGCGCATCCTGTTGATCAATTCTGGTTGCTTGGCTCTGCTGTGTTCTATGTTGCGGTAGAAGTTATTGCGTTTCGTTTATTAGAGAGGGCATCTTAATGGACCAGTTCATGTTAATGATTGCTGCGGCATTGGCCGTTGCGGGGTTATGGGCGATTTCTTATATCCCGAATAAGCACAAAGATGATAAGAATAAGAAACCGTAGTCGCTGATAAGGAAAATATTTGACTAAACCGCCTCCGGGCGGTTTTTTATTGCCTGAATTTCAGAAAAGTTCAGAAACACGTTACTTTAACAAATGAAAGATCCACACCCAGGCCTTGCAAATAGAACAAATCCACGAACTTAACATAATATACATTATGCGAAGTACTGGTGTTTGCGGTTGGGGTTGTATATCATTCATATGCTT
>JAADGZ010000264.1:4096-5027 GCA_013152045.1 Gammaproteobacteria bacterium | reverse complement strand
TACAGTTCGGGTCAATAGCTGTTGCAGTTAAAATGCTTTTCACTTGGGCAACGAAATCAGGATGCCTGAACTGGCGCGGACTGACATTCACTGACATGGTTTGAATCTCACCACAGTCTTTTTTGTTGCACCAGAGTTCAACGGCCGCCTGGCAGGCCTGCTCGAATACCCAATGGCCGATAGAAATGATCTGCCCGGTATCTTCACTAATGGGAATAAATTTATCCGGGGGAATCAAACCCAGTTTCGGATGTTGCCAGCGTAATAGCGCCTCTGCGCCAACAATACGGTTGTGAATAATATCTACCTTGGGCTGGAATAATAGCTGAAGCTGGTTTTTTGACAGGGCCTGACGAAGTTCGGCCTCAATTTCAAGACGTTCAATGGCCGCTTCGTTCATTACTCTGGAGAAAAACCGGTAGTTATCGCGGCCTGCGCCCTTGGCCTGATACATGGCCATGTCGGCATGCTTAAACAGGGTACGAGCGTTTTCTCCATCTGCCGGATAAAAAGCAATGCCGATACTGGTGCTGATAGACAGATCATGTCCTTCAATCGAATAGTTATCAGATATGGTGTGGCGGATTTTGTCGGCTACAATCGTAACGTCAATACTAGTCTCGCTGCTAGCGGGAAGGCTGGGCAGGAGAATGACAAATTCATCGCCGCCCAAACGAGCAACGGTATCGCCTTCGCGCACGCAATCTTTGAGGCGTTGCGCCACCTGGCTAAGAAGCAGATCACCAACAGGATGGCCAAGGGTATCGTTAACAGATTTGAAATGATCCAGATCCAGCAACATGAGCGCCAGTTGACTCTGGTTGCGTGAGGCTTGGGCGATACCCTGATGCAGGCGATCCATCAGTAGTTCGCGGTTTGGCAATCTTGTCAAGGTGTCATAATAGGCAAGATATTTTATATGCTCCTCTTG
>JAADGZ010000264.1:0-4088 GCA_013152045.1 Gammaproteobacteria bacterium | reverse complement strand
ATTTCCGCCGCAGTACGCGCGGCAAAAATTTGCAAGACTGATTCGACAAATTCAGGATGTTCAATTTTATTTTTAAACAGGGTAGCAATTAAGCCCAATGGCTTTCCCTGTGAATCGAACAAGGGCACGCCAGAATAAGCTTCGATACCCATTTCGACAAGGGGTTTATCGTCAGGGAACAAGCTTTGCACGTTTTCAGGGTAGGTTTTGGGAGTGTTGCCAATCACCTCAGCGCAGGGCGTGTTATGTGTAAAATAATGAATATTGCGGCGCATTTTACCGTTCAAATAAAAGGCAACTGTGTGAACTGTATTTGGGTCATCCTTTTTAATCGTGCCGATAGTGACGCTGTTGGCACCAAGAATCGTGGTCAGCTGTGTCGCGATAGCCTGAAAAAAGCTTTCACCAATAGCAGTGGAAATACCTTCAACAATCTGGGTAATGGCGCTTTCCAGACGTTTACGCTGGCTGATGTCCTGAATAATGATTTGAACCACTTTATTTTCATCAAGTATCAGGGCACCGGCATGGATGTCGACAATAATATTCCTGGTGTTTATAACGGATTCAAGGTGTGATGACTGACCCGGCTGCAGTTGCAATAGTCGTTCAATCCCTGTATTCCCTTTGTTACCCAGAAAGTTATTCAGGCTGTAGCCACAGAGTTTGGATGAGTCCTGCAGAAACAGACTTCCTGCTGCCTGATTGACTTCGATAATGATGCCGTTCTTATCAAGAAGCAGGATAGCATCGGGAGCCAGTTCTACCAGTTTGCGATAGCGTTGTTCGGCTGAAAGGCGGTTACTGTTCAGGCTTTCAGTATGAATGATAAGTGCGGTTTCCTGAGCAAAGGCCTGCAGGATCAGTATTTCATGTTGACTGTAATGATGAGTGAGTTTTTTGCGTGCGCTCAGCAGCACTCCGACAGGCTTGTCGCCAATGATTAACGGCACCGCCAGGGCTGAGCAGATGCCATACTTGTCAGTCATTCTGGTGCTGACTCGTGGATCATGTTTAACATCGGCGATAGCAAGGGGTTTACCTTGCTTGAAAACAATGACTGCAAATGAATTTTCATTCAGGCTTAGCCGAAAATAACCCTCTTTCCTGTATCCATTGAAGGAGTCAATAATGCCGACAAGTTCTTGACGACTTTCATCAAATAGCATCAGATACATAATTTCATCATCGAGGATGTCGTTACCAAGATGGATAATATTAGCCAGCAGCTCTTCATAATTACTGCTGAAATCAGCCTGTCGCAGAAGGCGGTTACTAATGGCGAGAATTTCCCGATGCAGATGCTGCTCTTCCAGCAAAAGACCTAGATTATAAGTCAGAAAACCTAGTTCATCGGTTGAACAGGAGACCGGTTTTTTCTGCGTGTCTGGTGAATGCTGGTTGAAATCCTGAATAAATAACTGCAAGGGTGCAAGACTTTGGTTGAAACTGCGAATGAACAACAATGAACCGGCAATGGCTAGAAATTCCAGCATTAACCAGATAACAAAGGTTTCAAAGGTGAAATAACCGGTACGGGTCCAGTAATATTGTACCAACATGGTATCCATCAGCAGGGGAATGAGTGAGGCAATCAGAAACACGCGGGTTTTGATAGTTAAAATCGGTTGTTGATTATGGATATTGCCAAACGCCTGGCCAAACAGATCAAAAAAGCGGAAGAAAAAAGGCAGGCCGACGATGATAGAGACAATGAGAGCGACCAGATGAATTCGGAACCAGTCAACGGGAAGAGCAACAAAATCAGTATAGTGTTCGGCACTCATCATGACAGATGCCGGGGCCAGAAGGACATAGCTGAGGAATAAGAACCAGAAATGCAGGGGGAAGCGCCGGATTTGCTGCAGTACGGCATCTTCATTACTGGCGGAATTATGTTCAAACCAGGCGCTGAACGGCTGGGCGAAACGATAGAAATACCAGTAAGCAAAAATAATACCGGCGATAATAAAAATAGGTTCCAGTGGTGTTGTGAGTATGGTCAGCATTTGCTCAGGGCTGAACATTTCAATGAACATCAAGAAGGACAGGCCGACCATGGCAGGTAAGGTCCAGGTCAACAGAATGAGCCGCCGATAATGGCGGTGGAATTTCTCTGGCGAGATCATATACCTATAATAATAGCAGTACTGCAGCCCAGATGAACTGGCTAAGTACCATTACTAACAAAGCAAGTAAAGTAATCAGGATTAATTCCGGATCAAAAAATGTGGTTATAGCCGCTCGGATGAAGCGGACTCTTTAATCTTTGGCCTGGAACTATGAGTCGTGCCAGGAAATAAAATACACAGAAAATTATTTTCTGGTTGCTCGATGGGTCGGTGTTCATGTTTTGAGCAAAGGCTGACAAGCTTGCCTGAAAACCCTGTCAATATCCTGTTCGTGTTAGACGCGAATTTCTCCAATCCTTACAGTCATATTCTGGTCATATGGATGACATGGCGTTGTCATATTTACTGCGTATCTTCGCGCCAGTCAGGAATCAGTTCACGACTGGTTCCGGATTGTTGTTCTGCGGCAATTATGCCGCTTAAATTAACAGGGGGATACACATAATGAAGCAAACAAAACTTGCATATACACTGCTTGCCAGCGCGGTGGGCGCGGCCTTGATGGGAATGGCACAGGCTGCACCTGTGACTGAATCACCGGCAAAATGGTATGCGGATGGTGAAAACGCAGTCGAGGCTGCACAACATATGCGCCTCAACAAGCATCGCGCTAAAAACGTCATTCTATTTGTTGGCGACGGTATGGGCGTATCAACAGTTACTGCGGCGCGGATTCTGGAAGGTCAGCTTCGCGGTGAAACAGGTGAAGAAAATCAGTTGAGTTTTGAAGTTCTGCCTTATGTTGCACTGAGTAAAACCTACAATACCAACCAGCAGACACCTGATTCCGCCGGTACCATGACAGCCATGATGACGGGCGTAAAAAGCAAGGCTGGCGTTATCGCCGTTAACCAGAATGTCTATCGTGGCGACTGTGCCAGCAGCAAGGGAAATGAGCTGACTACATTCCTGGAAGAAGCTGAAATGGCCGGTATGTCAACCGGTGTTGTTACCACCGCACGTTTAACCCATGCTACACCGGCGGCGACATATGCACATACACCGGAACGTAACTGGGAAGATGATCATGATCTGTCTCAGGAAGCAGTTGACAACGGTTGCAAGGATATTGCCCGTCAGTTGATTGAATTCCCTTATGGTAATGGTCTTGAAGTTGCTATGGGTGGTGGGCGTCGCAGCTTCTGGCCGCGCAAGATGGCTGACCTGGAAGATGCAGGCAAAACCGGAGAACGTGACGATCAGCGTAACCTGACAGAAGAGTGGGTTAATAATTACAGCAATGCCGCTTTTGTCTGGAACAAGGCGCAGTTCGACGCTATTGATGCAAGCAAAACCGATCACCTGCTGGGTTTGTTTGAACGTTCGCATATGGAATATAACGCCGACCGTTCCAGCGATATTGGTGGCGAGCCTTCTCTGAGCGAAATGACCAGCAAGGCGATTGATGTTCTGCAAAAGAATGACAAGGGCTATTTCCTGATGGTCGAAGCCGGTCGAATCGATCATGGGCATCATGCCGGCAACGCTTATCGCGCACTGACGGATACTATTGAATTTTCAAATGCAGTTAGAGCTGCCATGGAAAAAACAAATGGCCGGGATACCCTGATTATTGTAACTGCTGACCATAGTCATGTCTTCACCATTGCCGGTTATCCGACTCGTGGTAATCCGATTCTTGGTAAAGTTGTGGGTAATGACAACCGTGGCGAAAGTAAAGGTAGCTTCTCGATGGCCGCTGACGGCATGCCTTACACTACTGTGAGTTATGCCAATGGCCGTGGTTTCGCGATGCTGGAAACAGGTGGTGATACACACTACAAGGTGCCAATTCAGGCAGGTCGGGTTGCTGATTTGAGCGGCATTGATACCACCGATCAAGGTTTCCACCAGGAAGCTCTGGTGCCGCGTGGTTCAGAAACCCATTCGGCTGAAGATGTTGCTATCTATGCGGGCGGTCCGGGTTCTTATCTTATGCATGGTGTGCAGGAGCAA
>JAADGZ010000095.1 GCA_013152045.1 Gammaproteobacteria bacterium | reverse complement strand
CCGCAGGCTAAGCCAGCCTGATCATCCAGCCCGGCGTAACCAACCAGGTCTAAACCTCGTTCAGATCAAGCACGGCCCGATGCCCCTGCTCCACCGCCGCTTCAAACATCGCAGTGGCAGCAGCATCATAAGGTGCGTATTCCTTTTCAAATTATATGTTAATTGAGTTAAAAGGGGCCGGATACATTTTCTCTCCTTTTACTCATGAAAATATTGTATCCGGCCCCATATATCTTGTTTAATGCTGTTGAAAGTGTTTGGGTCAGTATCCTGACCCAAACATAGTATTTCAGGATTAAAATCCGAGCCGGAAATAAGTTAATTATGAAATCACGAATATTTACTTTCATAATTTTGTTTATGCTCGTAATCTTCTCAGATCATTCATATTCTGATGCCAATGAAATGATTGAAGTTGTAGCCTATAGTGATCTAGATAATTATTGGATTGTCAAACGGCGCGGCAAACCGAGATTTGAACAAGCCCAGAAAAGTAAAGGGGGTTGTGTTGCGGTTGCTATGGTAATAACGTCTGACGGAAAGACCAGCGCTCACAAGGTTGTTGGGGCGTTTCCAGACCATGCACTCGACGAAATCGCAGTCAACGCATGGAAAAGAACTCGCTATGAGCCTGCGGAGAATAACTTAGGCAAAAAGCCCGTGTACACGGCAGTGACTAATGGTTATTTTGGAGTTAAAAAAATAAAGGTCACTGATGAGGAACAACAGCTTGCAATAAAAATAGGGGATATATGCAGGCGAAAAGCTGACGAGTATCTTGCAAAACTTGCTCAGGAGTAGGATAAAGAGTGGAGGCTCTGACTGGTTAGTCACTGCAGCAGGAGATAGCCGACGCGGTTGGTGTTGTAAAAGCTGAGGTAAGTATGATTTGTTCAAAATCGGTAACATTGCCAAATTTGAACAAATCGCAACAAAACGCCGCAAACCACGAAACTTTATGCCAAATCCTACGTCATATACTTGTATACATTATGTATATACATTATTTAAGTTATGTAATAGAATCACCTTGTGGGTATCAGCATATCTAAGAAAACTCGCGACAAACTATTATCAAAGCACAAGGTTACTGAGAAAGAGGTAGCTGAGTGTTTTCATAATCGTGATAGAGTGGCGCTAAGGGATACGAGGGAAGACCACCAGACCAATCCACCAACCTGGTGGTTAATATCGGAAACAAACCATTGCCGCGCACTTAAGTTGATATTTATGGTTAAAGATGGCAATGCAGTTCTAAAAAGTGCATTTGAACCCAATCAACAAGAAGCTGATATGTACGATAAATCAGCCAAATACTTATAAAGTGGAAGTGTGCGTAAAAGGAGAGAAAATGAGCAACCAGACCAAAGTTAAAGGAACAGCACAGAATTGGGAAAGCGGCAAGTTGGGCCAAGATGAAGCATTTGCGGTGGCAGCTACGCCAGAAGAAGAACTGGCGCTGGATGTCGCACTTGGAATGAAGCCCATTTCAATCAGGATGCCGGTGAAACTCATCAGAGATTTGAAAATGATCGCCGGTGCGCATAGTATCGGTTATCAGCCGTTAATGCGTGACGTGTTGGGTCGATTCGCACAGGCGGAAATGATAAACCTTTTACGTAAGTATCAAGAGCGTAAAGAACTTGAAGCTGCCTTGTCCGACGAAGATAGCCCCCTTGCGCGGCATTTAGATAAAAAGTGCGCGTAATCTCGCGCCGGTAGATTTAGAGAGTGCCTGGCAGAGGTTAACAGTTAACTTCCCCGTTCGGGGAAGTATCCAAGCAGCAATAAAAATACCCCGACAGCCCGGGGGAATCAGCCATCAGGGTGCGGTGTTAGTGCCCCCCACTGCACCGGCTTGTAGTTAGTCACCTCTATGCAATGCCGTAGGTAATCGCCAAACTGTTGAGCAATCGACAGATTTAGCGACAAGGAAATATGATGTCAAGCTATAAGATCAGCTACGTTCCTTTTTTCAATGCATTAGCCATGGCGCTGGGTGCATATTACTTTTTTCAATTTAGTTGGCTTGAAGACCTCCCAGTGTTTAAGCTATTTAATATTTGGGGGATATTTTTTGACATACTTGGGGTGATCCTGCTTAGCAGCTTTCTATCTTCATCGGCTCGGCTAAAACAATTCATAGTCGAACGGGTATCCTTTGAATTTATTGCGTTCCTTCTTTTTTTCATTCTTGGTTCTTTAATATTATCGCCTTACGCAGCCATGTATAAGCAGCCTTCGGCAAAAGTTCTAGCCATATTTCAGGCATCATTATTGGGGCCGTTTACAGTCATTTGGTTTCTAGTTGAAGATTTTGTTTCTGATCCAAAGGTTGACAGCCTAAAGGACTATGGCTTTCGTTTGCGGGTTTTAGGTTCAACCTTTTTAATAACTGGATTAACAATGCAGATGATAGGGGCGTTTTTGGATATCAGAGGTTAATTGACTTTTTTCTCAAAAAGAAGTGCAAGTGCGGTAAGCAATAGGTCTCAACATTTTCCCACCAGTACTTCCCCAGCGGCAACTGCGCAATATCAACAGGTGATTGAACCACCTTGCTATCCTTCAGATAGTCACGCCACCTGTCACCCGGTTTGTGGCGTTGCAGGAGCATGCCTGGCTGGTCACGGCCAAGGTCAATCCAGACGCCCGTGTGTGTGCCGGAGATTATCATGCGGCCTACGGTGCCAGAGGTCGGACTCACATTGATCAGATAACATACTAATGATCATAGAAATTAAAATACTAAAACCAGTAAGCCCTTCAACTATGTTCCCATTCCTGTTGCTCGTCTTCCTCGTTTTTGCATGAGAACCTGTTGACGTAGGACTTATCGACTTCGCTATCGGATGCGGGCGATGACTTTACCGGCGTCACGCGCTCCCGGTATTTGCTATTGCATGCAAATACGCCAAGGAAGCGAGGGCAGGCTGCCTCTTGGCTTGGGTACCGGAACGACTAGTCCTGAGATGAAATCCAGTAGCTTGGCATGATTTTACCGAGCAGCTTGGTACATGCGTAGATCGCGTCGATATGCGGTGTCGGCGTATGCGTGAGCCTTCCCAACTCTACCACCGTACCCACCAGTGCCTCGATTTCCAGCTCCCGACCCGCTTCGACATCCTGCAGCATGGACGTTTTATGCTTACCCATGCTTTCTGCTCCAGTGATCCGTTTCTCTATGCTGTGACGGAACTGAACACCCAGTTTGTTGGCTATCGTCTGTGCCTCCGCCATCATTTGCGTTGCCAGCTCACGGGTGGCAGAAAACTGACAGATGTCGACCATTGTGGCGTGTGTCAGTGCGCTTATCGGATTGAAAGAGAGGTTGCCCCAGGCCTTCAGCCAGCTTTCAGAACGGATGTCATCCAGCACGAAAGACTTAAACCCAGCTTTGCACAATATCCGGGAAATTCTTTCTATCCGGTCGCTGTGGGAACCATCCAGTTCGCCCACGGGGAAGCGGTTACCTCCGACGTGTTTAATAATGCCTGGCGAGACTACTTCTGCTGCTGGATAAGCGATGCAGCCGATTATCCGTTCGGGTTCTATATTAGCGTCGATCTCACCAGTTGGGTCGACCGCATGTATACGCTGTCCCTCGAATTCGCCGCCATGCTTGTGAAAATACCACCAGGGAAGGCCGTTCTGAATTGTGATAACCACTGTGTCCGGTTCAAAAAGCGCGCGCATTTTTGCCGCGATTGGTGGAATTTGATACGTCTTTACGGCGATAATTACGATGTCCTGCTTTCCCGCCTTATCCATGTCGGTGTTCGTCTTGAAATCGCGGACTATAAGTTCTTCACCGCCATGCATCAGCAGTTTTAGGCCATTTTTGTTAATTGCCGCCAAATGGGATCCTTCACGCTCGATAAAGGTAACCTCCTCGCCGGCCAAGGCGAGTTTGGCGCCCATCAGTCCGCCGATTGCACCAGCACCGATAACACATATTTTCATGGCTATACCCTGTTGTGAAGGTGTTGGCTGCGACGCGCCGGAATTTCGGGGCGGCCTTGCTGCCGGAAGCAATCAAGGCGCGGTCTGAAAACTAGCCGAGATTTAGTCAGCCCCTGGCCGGCGTATTATACTTGCCGATCCTGGCTTGTTAGCTACATCCGGGTCAGTTCTGCACAGAATTCCCGTGCGATGCGCTGCCCTTTGCGGATGACCGGAATCAGTGGGAAAACATCCCCATTGTTTTGACGCACTGCGTTAATCGCATCACTGAGTTGAGCGCCAAACCCCCATTCGCGAGTGAATAGAACCGGCATCTGCCCTGTCCATTCCAATTCACGATTCAGCAGGGATAATGCAATTCGCCCATTCGCATCTTCAAAGGCATGTATGTCCGCGATAGCCATCAATGCAACCAAGCCTCTGGCCAGTCCGGGAGGAAGGTCACTGTAGATCTCACTGAAGAAGCGTCGCACCGTACCGGTCACCAAATGTGGCTGGGTACGTTCCATGGTGCTTTTATGCACCATATTGCCAGCCATTTTGAATTGACCCGGGGCCAAACCCGAAATGTTGTTTGTTGCCAGCGCGTGCCAGTGACGCAAATGCATCTCCGCCATTAGCGGGTCTTGCAATACATCACCGGCCGCGCGCTCAGCACGCACGACTGCTTCCATGTTGGTAGATTCCAGCAGATCGCCCGTCGGGCTGATTTTCGCGGCCAGATCACTTTTGAGTTTGCGGTACTCAGCCACGGTCTCCACCAGTGGGATCATGAACAGACCTTCGATAAGCGGCCAATCACCCGGTAGTGAAGTGGCGATGGTTTCCGTGGGCAAGGATAACTTGCTGGCCGAGTTGGCGTATCGCCGGATGCCGTCCATAATCCGTAGATCCACTTCCAACATTCTGTCCGGAACCTCACGCAACGCCTGATGTAGCGGTTCAAAATCCCCTTTTCGCATGACCACTTCCAGTCCAGGCTGGACACGAAAATACAGCTCCAGGGCAAGGCTCGTGCAAGCCGCTTCATTACGCTCCAGCGGAGAAAGTGGCAAACCGACGAGACCTGACAGCAATTTCCTGGCTTCCGCAAAATTCTGCAACTCAACCTGCACGGTCGCCAGATTGACCTGCGCCAGGTTAAAGCCTGGGTCCATTTGGAGAGCCTCTTTGTAGAGCAATTCTGATTCTGTTGCTCTTCGTAGCACGCGTAATGCGCCGGCCAGCTGATTCAATGACATTGGTGTTCGTTGCAGGGCAACTGCGCGCTGGTAAGCAGCGACCGCTGCTTCCCAGTTGCCGAGCTGCCGCTGGGCATCCCCAACTGCCATGTGGGCCAACATGATATCCGGGCTCAAACCTATTGCGCTTTCAAGCGCGACAAGCCCGGACTCCAGAGCACCGTTTTCTACTTGCGCAATACCCAGATTGAGCCAAGCTTCAGCCCGCGTCGGGAGGCTTTTTGTAGCTTCATCAAAAAACCGGACCGCAGCTTCAATATTGCCTTTTTGGAATGCTTGCTGGCCTTGCTGCATGGAGCGAAACCAGTTTTGTGAGCTTACGGTAGTCACACGCTAATCTCGCTACCAAACGACATTCAGGTCCCAGTTTGACTGCTTTGATCCCCTGACTGGACTTGTTACCACCTGCGCCGGGTTTCCAATCAGCTTCTTATTGTTTTCCGAGTCCTTAAACACACCGGCACCGACAGTCACAGTGCAGTCTTCACCTATGGACACGCCGGGTGCAATGCTCGCGCCAGCTCCGACCAATGTGCGTTGGCCGATACATACCCTGCCGGCCGCTACAGCATTCGGACCAAATGTTGCAAATGATTTCACCTGACAATCATGACTCACGATGCTTCCGGCTTGAAGTACGACACCCTGGCCGAGAGTCGCATTGGTGCGCACGACCACCAATTCACCAACAAAAGAACCTGGATCAATCGATGCGCTGGGGCTGATACAAGCGGTCGGATGTGCAATAGTGGTTATACGCCGACTGTGTTTTAGCAATGATGAAGTAACTGCTTCGCGTATGTGGTTGTTTCCTATGGCGACAAAAACTGCAACATTTTCCGGCAAGGTTTCCAGTGTCGCCACGTCCTCTGGCGGTTCGGGGTCTACGAAACCCAAAACTTCCCGACCCGACGCCTCGGCTGCTTCCGCAATTACACGGCTTAGATACCATGCCCCATAGATCACCAGTTTTTTCACATTTGTATTCCCTCGCAATCAGTCCAAACCCTTGCCTTTGCGCCCTACCAATTGTGGGGCCAATTGTACCAGCATGCGGCGGCTGGCTTTTGCTGTTGTACAGGTTTCCGTTCTGATTGAAAATTCAGCCAAGGCCGAGATCGAAACCACTGCCAGAGCATAGGTCGTTTAAACACTATATTGCCAGAATTCCTCGGACATGGAACAATCCGTAACACCAACTTTTGAGACAGAAGACCGTGAATTCTGACCCTTTCTGGGGGTCCAACATAGAATTCCAACCAGCGGTCAACGTGCTTCACACCAATTCCAGCCGCCTGGGCGAAGAAAACCATGCCGCTCCCGGTTCAGAAACAGTTGGGTTCTTCGCTGCAGATCAACAAGCCCGTGCGTGGCGGTGCCCGGCATTACGGGATCGAAAGCAGGATTAGCTGGCTGAGAATAGTGGACGATCTGAAACAGCTACCCACGGAAAATGACGTGTCACTGCAGGAACAAAAACCCGCAGACTAAGCTGGCCAGTTCTAAACCTAGCTCAGTTCAAGCACGGCCCGATGACCCTGCTCTACCGCCGCCTCAAACATTGCAGTGGCCGCCGCATCCGAGTTGGCAATGGCAATACGGCCGAAGCGCTTGCGGGCAAGCATATGCGGGTAGCGTTCGTCATCGTCGTCCTCAAAGACGGTATCAAATAGCGGGTTGTACCAATATGCATAGCCATGGGCCCAGCGGTTAACGGTGATGCCCACGATGTCCCTGGCGCAGAGCCAGGTTGTCATCCTTCACTGTAGGCGTCTATCTGCGGGAAGTCATTGCCTACACCCTCGATCAACTCATGACCTTGCAAAGAGATGTAATCTGTATTTGGGTATGAACGCAGGAACCACCATCATCTCAGCTGACTATCTTTGCTGCCGCGCCGGTTGATACCCGCCGTGATCGCCTGCTTTTTGTCGTGTTCTTCCTGACAGGTCACACACAAACGCATCCCGGCGATCGCCTGGCGGCGTGCCTCAAGGATTCTGGAATCACATTCTTCGCAGTACCGTAAGCTTTTCCCCTGTGGCAACTGGCTGCGCGCACGGTTAACCGCATCCTCAATGGTGGCATTGATCTGGTCCTGTACTGCACCATCTTTTGTAAATCCCCCTGCCATTTACACCTCCTGCTGAAACCACTACCAGATAGTTCTTACATGCTCGTAGTTCCTGATTTTTTCATCAGCCGTCACCATTGGAA
>JAADGZ010000304.1 GCA_013152045.1 Gammaproteobacteria bacterium | reverse complement strand
GCTATGATAGACTGGATCCAAAAGCCAAGCCAATAATCATGGATCTTAATATTGTTCGTGAAGTAAAAGGTTCTATGCCCGATGTGGTTTACCCACATGCTCAGCATACCGAGTGGTTGGACTGTTCAAATTGTCATCCGGCGATATTTATTCCACAGAAAGGCGCGAACCAGATTAGCATGGCGTCTATTTTACTTGGACGGAAGTGTGGGGTTTGTCATGGCAAGGTTGCTTTTCCTATTACTGCGAAAACCTGCCGTATTTGTCACTCAAAACCAAAATCAAGGAAAGTGAAAAATAAGAAATAGGCGGCAAAAGAAAATGATAGTCATTCAGAGGTGATATGTTGATGCTTTCTTTTAAGATTTCAAGTCTTAGGTTGAAAGTATGCCTGCTTATTGGCTCTTTATTTGTTTCGGCCTGTTTTTCCGGGATATATGCAGATGAAATTCCAGTTACAGTCAAAACACAGAGAGAAACGCAGAACAAGCTGAACTTGTTGGGTTATATTCTTTTAAAATCCAAGCGCGAGAAGGAAGTACGAGCCAGTGGTAATAACAAGGCCATCGCTATACTGGAGATGGCTGGTAAGCATTACGAGACTGCAAAAATATTACTGAAAAAAGGTGAGATTGACGCCAGTAATAATGAAATTCAGAAAAGTTTGCAGAATATATCCGTTTCATTTCGTATGGTGGTGGATACAGAAAGAGCGGTTGAGCTTGCGCGTGAACAATATGCGCTACTTAAATCAAGAGTAAAAAATTTCAGGAAACTGTTTCGGCAGCTTCCGGCCGACAAGACGAAAGGACTTCTCGATTTTAAAAAGTTGGATGGGCGGGTTAAAGAGGCTGAATCGATCTATGCTAAAAATCAGCCGGAACGGGCATTGGCACCCCTGTTAGAGGCTGCGGATATGCTGGAGCGAGCATTAAGCGCCGCCAGGAAAAATGAAACAGTAGTTTATGCGTTGGAATTTTCCTCTCTCGAAGAAGAGTATAAATATGAGTTAGAAAGAAATGAAAATTATATTTTGCTGACGAATATGATTTTAAATGCTGGCTCATCTGAAAATAGTAAAAAATTGCCATTAATACGAATGTTGCTTAATAAAAATCAGCAACTTCGGCTTGAAGCAGAAAAACAGTTTGAAAGTGAGGCCGTGAAAGAAGCCATTATTCTTCTGGAAAAGGGCAATAAAACGCTGGTTAGAGCCCTGCGACTTAGTGGTCTGGCATTATGAGTGATAAGGTTGCGGATGAAATATGGGTTTTATTGTTAGCGTTCAGTATTTTTCGGCGTAGATTTTCTACTGTCTGGTAAACTGGTTTTTTGATGTGCCTGGCCTCATCAAATAAATCGGGGTTAATATGGGGCGCGCGATAGTGTGTAAAATAGAATTATCAAACAGATTGGCTGACATGGTGGGAATATAATGAAATTATTGGGCTTGATGCTTATTGTTTTATCCATGTTGTGCGTCAACAGCAGTTATGCGACGTATAGCAATAAGCGAATTCATAAGACAATGAAGCAAACACAGCAGCAGATGAAGTTTGTCAAGAAGCTGCTTAATGTTTCATCGGCTGCTAAAAAGGTTAAGGCAAGCGAAGATGTAAATGTACAATCATTATACCGTGCGGCCAAAGATCTTTACCAAAAAGCGCTAGTGAATATTGATGATAGAAATGGCGATGCGGCTGCGGAATCCTTGTTCTACGCGACCGAAATGATGTTCAGGGCTGTTAAGCTGGCGGGAAAACAAAAAGTTGTCAATGATAATGATCACCGGTTGTTCGAGTTGCGTCTGAAAAGTGTGAATGCTTTGCTTGATGCTCTACAAAGGATTGGCAAAATAAAGGGTGTTGCCGATAAGACCGATAAGGTGAAGAGTGCGGTGGATGTGGAAATTGCTAATGCTAAGGCATTGATAAAGATGGGCAAACCATTTAGTGCACGCAAGGTAATTGACAAAGCTTATGTTGAAATAAAAACTGCTATCAGCGGGCTTCGTAGTGGCGATACGCTTGTGAGAAGCCTGCATTTTAAAACCAAGAAAGATGAGTATCTTTATGAGCTTGATCGAAATGATACGCACAAGATGTTAGTAACACTACTACTTGCGGATAAAATGAAAAACCCGAGGACCAAAGCGCGAGCGAAAAAATTTCTTGACAAGGCGGCTGCGTTAAGAAAAAAAGCAGAAGAATATGCGGATGATGGTGATTATGAAAAGGCGGTGAAAACTTGTGAAGAGTCTACTAAGCAGATTGTTCGTGCAATTCGGAGTTCAGGATTCTTTATCCCTGGATAATTAAACTATGTTAAAGATTAAATGTTCTAATATTTTTTTTACGTTGTTCTTGATGCTAATACTATTGTTACCACTAATCTCTAATGCCGCTTCAAAATGGAAGTCCTTGGCCGATGATGGTATTCATGATCCAGAAAGCCCGGCTATTGGAGTGCTTCAGGAACCCGCAGATGCATTATCAAAATTACCGCAGGATACCAGCGGCAATATGGTTAACTGGGTTAAGGCGCTTGAACAAGGGGTAATTAATCCACGTACTAATATACGGCCAGAAACAAAGGTGCGAATCCGAAATGATGACGTTTTTCTGGAGCAAACAGGTGAAATGCCCGTAGTTCGCTTCCCTCACCGGGCGCACACTCTGTGGCTTGATTGTAAAAACTGCCATGAAAAATATTTCATATCAAAAAAGGGGGCAAATCCGATTACCATGATGAAAATTCTTCAAGGGAACTATTGCGGTCGTTGTCATGGCGCTGTGGCGTTTCCCCTGACGGAATGTGATCGTTGTCATAGTGTTCCACGGCAGAAACTGGAGCAGGCAAAGGCAGAAAGTCGGAAAAAAACACAAGCTGAAAATAAGTAGAGCAGGATAGAGGAATGCAAAAGTATTGGCGCTTGATTATTGCTGGGATGCTTTTTTCCTTGGTTTTCTCTCTGCGGGCCGAATATGGTGATGTGGTTTTGAATAAGCGCGCAGAAAAAGAGGGTATGCCGCCAGTGATTTATCCTCACTGGTTTCATCGTATTCGCTTTCGTTGCAAGGTTTGCCATTTTGAGCTGGGTTTTGAGATGCGTGCAGGCAGTAATAATGTCACCATGCAGGAAATTATCGACGGGAAATTTTGTGGTATGTGCCATAATGATGAGATTGCCTGGGGAGTTGAAAATTGTGATCTTTGTCATTCTGGACGACCGGGATTAAAAAGCAAAATCCACGGGGGGCATTCTACAGCTGGCCCCGGTATTTGGTAATAGGATCATCAGAATGCACCGTACACGCTTCATGGATTATTTTTTATTTCTGCCCGGATGGATCGGGTGCCGTGCAGTATTTGTTCTTGCAATGTTTTCAATCCTGACAGCTTGTAGCGGGTTGCCAGGTTCAGGTTCTTCGGTACATAAAAATTCTGCCAACAGCCAACTGGTGTTCTGGCGCAGTATTGATGGCGGGGTTCAGGAATCCAATAATGCAGTACCGGCTGCCGGCGGCTATATTCAACTGGGCAGGCCCGTATCGGTAGCTGCCTGGGCGGACTATGTTTATATTGCGGATGCGGGTCGGCAGGCTATTTTACGTTATGATCGGCGGCGTGAAGTCTTTTCGGTTTATTATCGAATGCCAATTACGGCGGCGACACGAATTATTGTTACGGCTGGGGAATATCTTTATATCACCGATCCCATTCAAAGCCGTATTTTATACCTGGATCGTAATGCTCGTCTTCTGCGCGAAATTACAGACTTCAATCTAAAGCAACCGGTTGCGATTACGGATGATGATTCCCGTGGTCAAATTCTGGTGGCGGATGCCTTTTATAATCAGATCCTGGTTTTTAACAAGTTGGGTCGCCTGATTCAGACTATTCACCCGGTCGATGGAACAGGGGCACCTATTTCTGATCTTGCGGACATGGTTGTGAGAAAGGGAAAAATCTATTTGCTGGATCGCTTGTTGCGGCAAATTGTGGTGACAGACTTGGATGGCGCTTATTTACAGACCATTGGTCGTGATCGCTTGCAACAGCCTGTTGCCATGCGCATTGATGATCGTTCGGGAACAGGTCGTGGAGGCTTACCAGAACCTCCTCA
>JAADGZ010000188.1 GCA_013152045.1 Gammaproteobacteria bacterium | reverse complement strand
TATTGACACGGTCGATATAGTTGATGAACGCGGCTAAAAAACAGGACCCGACAAGTGTGTAGCGTTTTGGCCAAGCTTTACGCCGATTCATATTTTTTAGCCCGTTACACAACTCAATCCGCCATCAACCGGTAGCATGACGCCATTGATGTACTTCGCTTCATCGGAGGCCAGAAATACGGCTGCGTTGGCGACATCCCAGGCATCTCCCATCTTGCCGGTCGGTGACTGGGCATCACGGGCACGGACCATTGCTTCTTCGCTCTCGTATTGCATCATCAGTTCCCTGACCTGGTAGATCATGGGTGTATTCATGAGGCCGGGAAGAATGGCGTTGGCGCGGATACCTTTGTTTGCGTAGCCGACGGCAAGGGTCCGGGTAAGGTGGTTTAATCCAGCCTTGGTCACGTTGTAGCCAATGAGTTCCGCGGAGCGGACGCTGAGGCTGGCGACTGAGGAGATATTCGTTATCACACCACTTTTTTGCTGAATCATGGCTGGCAGTACGTGTTTGCAGATGAGAAAAACACCGGTGAGATTGGTGGCAATCACGTGGTTCCAGTCAGATTCACTTAATTCGATCAGATTGCCCATTCCATCGATACCAACGTTGTTATGCAGGATGTCGATCTTACTGTGGGCAGCCATTGTTTTGGCAACGGCTGCTTTGATTTCACCAGCCTGCGTCACGTCCGCTTTCAGGGCCAGGCAACTTCCCCCTTCTTGTTCTATTATTGATTGGGTTTCATCGGCGCGTCCAATATCAAGATCGACCGCGACGACAGAGGCGCCTGCACGTGCATAAGCCACCGCTGCAGCTTTGCCGTTTCCCCAGCCGGGTCCACAAGAGCCTGCACCAAATATCAGGGCGACTTTCCCATCGAGTCTGAAGGTCATTTTGATTCCAACCACATTGTATTTGCCGGGGGGCCGTTCAGTTTTCCGGGGCGCGGGGCGGTACCGGGGCGAGCATATAGCCGCCATCCACAATCATAGCCATTCCGGTTACATATTTCGATTCGTCGGACGCCAGGTATAAGGCTGCGTAGGCAATGTCTTGTGGTTCACCCATTTGACCGCCGGGGATACTGCGTTCAACCTGACGCAGGATTTCCGGTGAACGCCGGCCTTCAACGCCCTTTGTGCGTATGGCGCCGGGATGGATCGAATTCACGCGGATGTTTGATCGGTTCCGTGCACAATGCAGCGCCAGCGATCGCGTCAACTGTAGAACAGCCGCCTTAGAGGCGCCATAAACCAGATCACCGGCAGTCGGCACGAAAGCTGCAATGGAAGATATGTTGATGATAGCGCCACCATTACCAGACTCCATGGCGGGAAGGGCATGTTTGCAGCCCAGAAAAGTACCTTCCAGGTTAACACTCTGCACCCTGCGCCATTGATCCAGATCGGCATTTTCAGGTCTTACATTGGGACTGCCGATACCGGCGTTATTAACCAGTATATTGAGGCCTCCAAATTGTTTTACGGTATCCGCAATGACCCCAATCCATGCCGCTTCATCGGCGACGTCGTGGGACATGAATACGGCCCTTTTGCCGATTGCCCTGGCGGCTTCCCTGCCTCCTTCTACGCTGGTATCGGTAATGACGACGTGGGCGCCTTCGCCGGCCAGTAATACGGCGATCGAGCGGCCGATGCCTGCTGCACCGCCGGTAATAATTGCAGTTTTCCCTGCAACACGACCCATCTTACGTTGTTGCTCCCCGGATCCCAGGTATCTTTATGACATCCGGTTCCTGCGATGATCAAAAATTGTATCTGAAGTTCAGGCCCCATTCTCTGGGGCGTGCCCACTGAACTTCTGCGAAGCCTAGTGCATTACTGAGGTCCGTTGCCGCCAAAATGTATCTTTCATCCGTCAGGTTGGTGCCGAACAGTGAGACGGACCACCTATCGTCAGCGCTTGCATAGGTCAGCCTGGCGTTCAGCAAATTGTAGGCGTTCTGACGGCCGGCCGGACTGTTCAACTGGTCATGTTCGATTGTGCTCTTGTATGCCCAGTCAAGCTGGCCAACAATATCTGCACCGCCGTTAAGGGGAATCGTATATTGTGCCGCCAGTGTCGTTGACCATTTGGGCGTTTTCACAAGCCGGGTATCCAGGGTAATCGGCAATCCCTCATCAAGTCTGGTATAGGCGGCATCGGTATAGCCTACTCCGGCGGTCAGTAGTAATTGTGCTACCGGCATGGCCACTACTTCAATCTCGAAACCCTTTATTCTGGCTTTGGCGGCATTGTCAATGACAGTTATTGGTTCACCCGTGTTGGGATCACCGCGGATCACTGTAAACTGGATGTCGGTGTAGTCGCTGTAATATACCGAGGCATTGAACCGCAAGCGTTGGTTGTACCATTCCGATCGTATGCCCGCCTCATAGGTCCAGATATATTCAGGATCGAAGGGGGCAAATTCAGCCGAATTCAGGGAAATTGCGTTGATACCACCGCTCTTAAAACCACGTGCAGCAGACACATAGGTCATCAGCTCATCGGTCCATTTATAGTCAATGCTGAACCGTGGTGAAAACGCTGAAAAAGTTGCGTTCCTGCTGTCCAAGGGTACAAACACTATGCCTGATAATTGGCGAAGGCGCTCCCTGGCCACGTCTTTCTTTTCAGTGGTGTAACGCAGGCCGACTGTCAGTGCCAGCTTTTCGTTAATATCGTAAGTGCCCTGTGTATAGGCAGCATAACTCTTGTTATCAGTCCAGTACCTTCTTACGAAACTGATATCGAGTCCAATGATATCCGCCAGTTCACGGTAGACCAAAAATGCCTGACTCATAAATGCGTCTTCGGTGAAGTAGTAGAGCCCGGCGACCCAGTTAAGCCGGCCACCAAAGGACAAACCGCTGAGCTGTAGTTCCTGGCTGAACTGATCTTGTTTCACATTCCCGAGAAGATCGATGATGTTGTAGAACGATCCGTCCGGATCGGTGCCGTTGACTGCTTCGGTGTCCCGATAACTGGTGATCGATTTGAAGTCTGTGGCGCCGAGGTCCCAGTCCACTGTCAGCGCGGCGCCCCAGGCATCAAGCTCATTCGTATTTTCGCCGTTCGCGAAGCTGACAAAATGGTTCTCGGTGGCAAAAGTTGCTGCATTATAGGGTGGATCAACAAACATATTGAATAAGCCAACGAGCGGCGGTTCAGTAAATTTCACCACCTCACGTACCGCGCCGTACTCGCGAATCTTTGCAGCATCCAGTGACAGCAGCACGCCTACATTTTCACTGGGTGTCCAGTTAAAGGCCGCCCGGCCATTCAGTCTGTCCCGGTTTCCCATTTCATCTAATTGCTTACCCGTGTTCCAATCGAACCGCTTGCCAAAGCCGTCCCGGTTCTGCGAGGAACCGGATATTTTCATAGAGAAGATTCCTGGTACCAGCCCTACATTCAGATTGACCCGACCGTCTAATCTGTCAAAACTGCCGGTTGTGATGTCGGCGTAGGCAGAAAATTCATCACCGGGTTTGCCCGTCACGATGTTGATTGCGCCACCGATGGTGTTTTTGCCAAACAGCGTGCCTTGGGGGCCCCGTAAAACTTCCACCCTCTCCACCTCCAAAAGGGCCAGGTCAACACCTTGCATACGTCCCATATAAACACCATCCACATAGATTCCGACGCCCGGATCCCAGAAGGTGGCAGTATCAGTCTGGCCCACGCCGCGCATAAAAACGACGGCCCCGCTGCTACCAGTCTGACCCATATTAAAAAAGTTCAAGTTCGGTGTGAACTGGCCGAGGTCCTGGAGGCTGACCAGGGATTTGGCCTCAATATCTGCAGCGGAAAATGTAGTGACCGATAACGGTACTTCCTGCAGCCGTTCCTCGCGCTTGCGCGCCGTTACGACAACCTCTTCAATAACAAATTCTTCATCCCCGGTATCTTGCGCCATGGCAACTGGTATTTGGAAAATCAACACACCCAGTGAGACCAGGAAAACTGATCCCTGCAGGGCTGTTTTCAAAGCTCTAATTCTCATTTTACTCTCCAACCGAATTTGACGACGATCTCAAGTCGACTTGCATTTCTTAAGGAAGTATAGAACGAACGTTCTATCTAGTAAAGCAAAACTTGATGGTTGCTGGTATGCTAGCGCGACAACACAACGATC
>JAADGZ010000034.1 GCA_013152045.1 Gammaproteobacteria bacterium | reverse complement strand
CGTTGATAGAAAGTGGCAAGCTTGCCGGTGAGGTTGATCCTGCTGTGGATACTGAGGCTGCGGGTACCTTGTTTGTCGGCACCATTCAAGGTTTGGTCATGCAGTCGTTGTTGGCCGGTGATATTACAACTATGGGTGCCAGGGCAATGGGTGTTTTTGCAATATATCGGCGCGGAATCGAGCATCGATCATGAACACGATCTTCAAAAGAGCATTCATACTGCCGCTGATCGTCTTTGTCGCCCTGGCATTGGTCATCCTGATCGTGAAAACCAGGCCACCTGCTGAACATGAGCTGCTGCAGTACCCCACCAAGACCGTAGAAGTCATTACTGCCCGGAAGCTGCCCTTTCGAAGCCGTGCTATCGCTTATGGGTATGTAGAACCGGATATCTTGCTGAAATCCAGAACGGAGATCAGCGGCAAGATCAGTTATGTCCATCCATCCTTGAAAAAGGGAGCTAGCCTGGCCAAAGACACGGTGGTTCTGCGTATTGAGCCAACTACCTTTGAGTTTTCCCTCGACCAAAGTACGGCGGCGCTGGCTGGTAGCGAGTCCGCACTGAAACAACTGGAAGTCGAAGAAGCAAGCGCCCGCCGCTCCCTCGAGATTGCCGAACTGAATCTGCTGACTGGCCAAAAAGAACTCGATCGTCTGCTCGGCATCTGGGAAAAACGTCTGGTAGCCCGGACCGTGGTTGATGCAGAAAAACAGAAAATGCTGCAGCTAAAGCAACAGGTTGAGGACTTGCAGGGACGGATCGCAAGCTATGCTAGTCGCAAGGCCGCAACCAGGGCGCAGATTCAGCAGTCCAGAACCCAACTTGATCAAAGCAAAGATACGCTGGGGCGTACCGAGATTCGCTTGCCCTTTGATGCCCGCATCGGAACGGTTTCAGTAGAAAAAGGTGAGTACGCAGCTGTAGGCACCGTGTTGTTTGAAGCTTTGGGCACTCAGGCGGTTGAAGTCAATGCCACGCTGCCGGTCGGTCAGTTTTACCCACTGATAAGATCACTGGGGTTAAGCGCTTTGGACCTGCGAAACCCGGAAGGCTTGCAGTCTATTATCTCGCGAATGCAGCTGGATGCAGTTGTCAGCCTGGTCGGATACGAAAGTATTTCAGCAACGTGGCAGGGTGAGTTGCTTCGAATCGGTGAGTCTATTGATCCTGACCGTGACACGATTAACCTGGTCGTGGTCGTCAACAATCCTTATGAAGGCGTCATTCCAGGCAAACGTCCGCCGTTATTGAAAGGTATGTATGCGGCGGTCGAAATTGTTGCTCCTGCACGGGACACGCTGGTTTTACCCAGAAAAGCCATCCATCAGGGACGCGTCTATGTCGCCACGGAAAACGACTCTGGCACTGGTCATCAACTGGAGATTCGGCGAGTCAATGTTGTTAATACGCAAGGTCGCTTGGTGGTGATCGGTGATGGTGTCGCCGAGGGCGAAAAAATCATAGTCACTGATGTTGTTCCGGTCCTCGATGGTTTGCCGCTTAAGCTGGTGTCGGCGACGGCTTACGCAGAAGAATTGGCCGAAGAAGCGCTCGGTGAGCCGCTTGAAGGCGATTCAAAATGATTCGCTATTTTGCGGCGCATCCTACCGCCAGCAACATCCTCATAATGGCCATTATTGCCATTGGCCTATATGCGGCGAAGGAATTGAACAAGGAATCTTTTCCGCTGCTTGCTCCCAGCAAGGTGCAGGTCACGGTGGTTTATCCAGGAGCAAGCCCCACCGACGTTGAAGACGGCATCTGTAACCCTTTGGAAGATGCCACGGATGGCATCAGCTTTTTGGAAGAGCAGGAATGTGATGCCCGCGACAATGTCGCCATATTTATCCTGGAGATGCAGGAAGCGGGTGACATGCGTGCGTTCACTGATGACGTCGGGACCGCTATCGACGCAATCCAGAATTTCCCGGAAAACATTGAAGACCCGGTGATCAAACAACTGGGAAGAATTAACGCCGTCGCTAGTATCGCCATCACATCAGAAAATTTGACACCCACTGAGCTGAAAGGGCTAGCTGAACACTATCGCGACCGCCTGGTCGCGATGCCGCAGATACCTATCGTGAGCCTTGCGGGGTTTTCTACGCATCAATTGCAAGTACTGATTCGACCCGACGTACAGAAAAAGTACGGTCTGGGTGTCCAGGACATTGCCAACTTGATTGCAGCACAGGCGATCGAATTGCCGGCCGGCGTATTGGAGGCCAGGGAAACCTCCTATCAGATTCAATTCGACAATGTCAGGAAAACAGCCGATGAACTGGCCGACCTGATTATTATCAACACGCCAGAAGGCGGCGAAATCAAACTCGGTGATATTGCAAAGATCAAGGACAAGTTCGAGAAGCCCGAAGAACGCATCGAATTCAATGGCGAACCGGCCGCGCTGCTCAAAATCAGCAAGAACACCATTGATGACTCATTAAAAGTCGCCGACGCACTGATTGAGTTCGTAGAAAATGAAAATCGCCTTCTACCGGCGGGAACTCGACTGACGATCGTCAACGATACCTCTACATCAGTTCGTGATCGCTTGCAGCTACTCCTGAAAAACGGCTGGCAGGGATTGATGCTGGCCACGGCGATGCTGCTGTTGTTCTTTTCCTGGCGATATACGTTTTGGATCGCCCTTGGACTGCCGGTTTCCTTTCTGGGCGGGGTTGCCTTGATGGTCGTATTTGGCGTGAGCCTCAATATGATTTCAATGGTCGCTCTGCTGATGGCAATAGGTATCCTGATGGACGATGCCATCGTGTTGTCCGAAAATATTGATCACGAGTATCGCAAAGGAAAATCGCCACTGGATGCAGCTGTTGATGGCACGAAACGGGTGGTCCGCGGCGTCTTCTCTTCCTATCTCACTTCTGCCTTGTTATTTGGCAGCCTGTTGATGATGAAAGGTGACTTGGGTCAGATATTGGGTGTACTGCCTGTGGTTTTGCTGTCTGTACTTACGATCAGTCTGATTGAAGCATTTTTGGTATTGCCGCACCATCTGAAAAAATCACTGGAACACACGCATCGAAAGGACCCACCGAAATGGCGGCAACGACTGGATGCCCGGTTCGATCAGGCGCGGCAGGCTGTGGGCCGGGCGGTCGGGACAGCGATGCGTTTTCGGTATGTAACTGTGGGTATCGCGGTGGCCATGTTGATTCTCTCCGTAGGGCTGATTGCAACAGGAACGGTCAAGTTCAAGGCCTTCCCGGATATGGAGGGCAACAATATCGAGGCCAGAATTCTGTTGCCCCAGGGCACGCCATTAGCAGAAACGGAACGGGTGGTGGAACTACTACTCGGCGCATTGCATGAAGCCGACAAGAGCCTGAGCCAGAATGAATCAGAATCGTTGGTGAAAAATGTGCAGGTCTCCTACGGAGAACACGGAGATGTGTCGGAAAACGGAACGCACCTGGCGACACTGAGCGTCGACTTATTAAGTACGGAAAAACGCAGCACAAAAAATAGTGACCTGATCCGGCTATGGAAGGAAAATACCGGGCCACTCCCGAATGTGCTCAATATTCAATACAAAGAACCCAAGATAGGTGCGGCGGGACGCGCCATTCATGTTCGCCTGAGCGGACAAGACTTGCGTGAACTGTCCCGAGCGTCCTGGGAAGTGCAAAACTGGCTACGAGGCTACGACGGCGTCAATAATCTGCTGGATGATCTTCGGCCGGGTAAACCACAATACAGCATCAGGCTGAAACCAGGTGCATTGGCCGCAGGCATCGATTCCCGCAGTATCGCCGCGCAACTTCGGTCGGCGTATTTGGAAGTCAAGATCAGTGAGATTTACAGGGGCCGTGAAGCTTACGAAATTATTGCGAAACTGGACAGCCAGCCGGGACGTGAGTTACATGATTTTGATAATTTCGCCGTATTTTCAAACACGGGCAAGGTAATACCGCTGGCGAGCGTCGCTTTCATTACCGACGAGCGTGAGTTTTCTCGAATCGGGCATATCAATCATCAACGTACGATCAACATTTATGGCGATGTGGATGCAGACGTCGCAAACACCTCTGAAGTCATCGCTGGCCTGGAAAAGAACTTTCTTGCGGAATTGCAGGAAACCTATCCTGACATCACGTTTGAACTGAAAGGCGAGGTCGAGAAT
>JAADGZ010000194.1 GCA_013152045.1 Gammaproteobacteria bacterium | reverse complement strand
TTACCTAGCATCTATGTGTGATTCCCCGCTGCTTGCAGCGAAAACCGTAGGATGGGTAGAGCAAAGCGAAACCCATCACACGCTGTATCAACGAACACTTCACAGGAGGCCAATATGATTCCAGGCGAAATGAAAATCAGCCAGGGTGAGATCGAAATCAACGCCGGGCGCGCCACCTTGACTGTCGAGGTGGCCAATAATGGCGACCGGCCGATTCAGATCGGTTCGCATTATCATTTTTACGAGGCCAACTCTGCGTTGGAGTTTGCACGTGAAAAAACGCGCGGTTATCGGCTTAATATTCCGGCCGGTACCGCAGTGCGGTTCGAACCGGGACAGAGTCGCAGGGTCGAGTTGGTGGCTTATGCGGGTAAGCGTGAAGTTTATGGATTTCAGGGTCGGATCATGGGGCCGCTCGAACAGACTTTTGTGGAGAAACACTAATGGCAACGATGAGTCGACAGGCTTATGCGGAAATGTTTGGTCCTACCACAGGGGATAAATTACGTCTTGCGGACACTGAATTGTGGATTGAAGTGGAAAAAGATTTCACTGCGTATGGCGATGAGGTCAAGTTCGGTGGCGGCAAGGTGATTCGTGACGGCATGGGGCAATCGCAGGCGATGGCCGCCGAGGTCGCCGATGTGGTCATTACCAATGCCCTGATTATTGATCACTGGGGCATCGTCAAAGCGGATATTGGTATTAAAGACGGACGCATTGCGGCTATTGGTAAAGCCGGCAATCCCGATATACAGGATGGTGTGGATATTCTGATTGGCCCTGGTACGGATGTGATTGGTGGCGAAGGCAGGATTATTACCGCTGGCGGCGTCGACGCCCATATTCATTTTATCTGCCCACAGCAAATTGAAGAAGCCCTGGCCTCCGGTATTACCACCATGCTGGGTGGCGGCACCGGCCCCTCCACGGGCACCAATGCCACCACCTGTACGCCCGGACCGTGGAATATTCAACGCATGCTCGAAGCCGCCGAAGCTTTTCCTATGAATCTGGGTTTTATGGGCAAGGGCAATGCCAGTCAGCCCGGTCCCCTGCAGGAACAGGTCGAAGCGGGGGCGATGGGACTCAAGTTGCACGAAGACTGGGGCACCACGCCGGCGACGATTCGCAATTGCCTGAACGTGGCAGAAGCCCTGGACGTGCAGGTGGCGATTCACACCGATACGCTGAACGAATCCGGCTTTGTCGAAGATACCATCGCCGCTTTTGAAGGCCGCACGATTCATACCTACCATACCGAAGGCGCCGGTGGCGGCCATGCGCCTGATATTATTCGGGCCTGTGGTCTGGACAACGTGTTGCCATCGTCAACCAATCCGACCCGGCCCTATACCGTGAATACCATTGATGAGCACCTGGATATGCTGATGGTCTGTCATCATCTGGATCCGAGCATCGCTGAAGACGTGGCCTTTGCCGAGTCGCGCATTCGCCGCGAGACTATTGCCGCCGAGGATATTCTGCATGATTTAGGCGCTTTTTCGATGATTTCCTCAGACTCGCAGGCGATGGGCCGCGTCGGTGAGGTTATTATTCGCACCTGGCAAACGGCGCACAAAATGAAAGTCCAGCGTGGTTCGCTGGAGGGCGACAGCGAAAATAACGATAACAATAGAGTGAAACGCTATATCGCAAAATATACGATTAATCCGGCGCTGTCCCACGGCATTGCGCATGAGGTCGGTTCGGTGGAAGTGGGCAAACTGGCCGATCTTGTCTTGTGGTCGCCGGCTTTTTTTGGGGTCAAACCCGCCCTTATTATCAAGGGCGGCATGATTGCACATGCGCTGATGGGCGATGCCAATGCTTCGATCCCGACCCCGCAACCGGTGCATTATCGGCCCATGTTTGGCAGCTTCGGCAAGGCGCTGAGCGCCACCAGTATGAGCTTTATTTCTGCGGCGGCCATGTCGGCAGGCGTGGTTGAACAGTTAGGCCTGCAAAAACGGATTGGGGTGGTTAAAAACTGTCGCAATGTAAAAAAGAAGGATTTGATTCACAACCATTATACGCCGCACATCGAGGTAGACTCGCAGACTTATGAAGTGCGCGCCGATGGGCAGTTGTTACGCTGTGAACCCGCAGTGGTTTTACCTATGGCGCAACGTTACTTTTTATTTTGAAATTTGTCACTCAGAAGATGATAGAACTTACCCAACTACTCGATAAAAATACCAAAGCCGATGGCAGGCTAACGCTGCCGATTGAACAACGTGTGCGCAGTCGTTTGCGTGTCAAACTGGATGATGGTCGTGACGTCGGTCTGTTTTTACCGCGCGGCAATTTACTCCGGGGTGGGGACCGGCTGGGGAATGATGACGGTCTGGTAATTGAAATAGTCGCCGCAGCGGAAACGGTATCGACACTGCAGTGTAACGATTCAACCTTACTGGCGCGTGCCGCCTATCATCTGGGCAATCGTCATATTCCGTTGCAAATTGAACAAGGCTGGTTACGTTACCAGCATGATCATGTACTCGACGACATGCTGCAACAGATGGGCTTTGAGGTGATAGTTGAACAGGCTCCCTTTGAACCGGAAGCGGGGGCTTATAAACAGGCGGCACATGGGCATCATCATTCTCACTCTCATGAATCGGATCATCGCTAAGGCGCATTCTGCTCATGTCTGAATCCAGTTTGCCGGATCTGCGTCTGTTGCAGTTGTTCAGCCCCAACCTGCCAACCGGTGCGTTTAGCTATTCGCAGGGTATGGAATGGGCGCTGGAATGCGGCTGGTTAAAAAATGAAAGCGACACGCGTCGCTGGTTGCAATCGGTTTTGAACGACAGCCTGCAATATCTTGAATTGCCCCTGTTGCTGCGTTTGTATGAGGCGGCGGAAAGCAACTCTCAGGCCTTATTTCAACACTGGAGTGAGTGGCTCTATGCCAGTCGCGAAACCCGTGAACTTAGAAATGAAGAACAGCAACGGGCGCGTGCTTTGCTCAGCGTGTTAAAAAAATTGCCGGACAGCCACCACTGGTGCGAACTGGAAAGCTGGCAAGCGGCCCTTTTAGCCAGTCAGCTTGCGGGCTATGCACTGGCCGCAAGTCACTGGCATATTGCCTTAAAAGATTTATTGGTCGTTTATAGCTGGAGCTGGCTGGAGAATGCAGTGGCGGTTGCCGTTAAACTGGTGCCTCTCGGACAAACCGAGGGTCAGCGTCTGTTGTATGAATTCAGTGCCAATATTGAAGCCTTAGTCGAACGTGCGCGCCTGCTTGAGGATGATGACATTGGTGCCAGCACAGCAGCGTTGGCGATTGCCAGCAGTCTGCATGAAACTCAGTATAGTCGTTTATTCAGATCGTAATATCAGGAGAAAGTATGAATCGTAAAGCGCCTTTACGCGTTGGTGTCGGTGGACCGGTTGGCTCCGGCAAGACCGCTTTGCTTGAGCAGCTATGCAAGAGTATGCGCAATGATTACAGTCTTGCCGTCGTCACCAATGATATCTATACCCGTGAAGATCAGCGTATTTTGACGGAAGCCGAAGCCTTGGAAGCCGAGCGTATCGTCGGGGTGGAAACCGGTGGCTGTCCGCATACCGCTATTCGTGAAGATGCCTCCATGAATCTTGCCGCCGTTGAAGATCTATCGCAGAAGTTTGCTGATCTGGATGTGATTTTTATAGAAAGCGGTGGCGATAATCTCAGTGCTACCTTTAGTCCAGAGCTGGCGGATTTGACGATTTATGTTATCGACGTTGCCTCGGGCGAAAAAATTCCGCGCAAAGGCGGTCCCGGTATTACCCGTTCGGATCTTCTGGTGATCAACAAAATTGATCTGGCCGAGCATGTCGGCGCATCGCTGCAAGTCATGGAAGCGGACAGTCGCCGTATGCGCGGCGATAAACCCTTTGTCTTTACCCAGTTAAAAAGCCGCGAAGGGCTGGAGATTGTTATTGAATTCCTTCAACGCGAAGGCATGTTATCGAAATGATAGCGTAGGATGGGTAGAGCAGAAGCGAAACCCATCAATTGAGTATCGCAAAGTTTCTATTTCTCTCGTTCCCACGCTCCTGCGTGGGAATGGATAGCCGAATCAGCGTATCGATTGACGTATGGGTTCCCACGCGGGAGCGTGGGAACCAGAAATTCTCCGCGTGGGCACAAAAACGTGCTCACCCTACTGTGCTTTATTAGTGGAGCCACTTTCCTATCCAGGGTAATA
>JAADGZ010000239.1 GCA_013152045.1 Gammaproteobacteria bacterium | reverse complement strand
ATCATAGGTCGGCAAGATGGTTTCACTGTCATACATCACGCCCTGGATGCGCGCATAGGGGCAAAGCCAGAAACAAACCTGTTCTCGCATAAAACCGGCAAGCAGAAAGGTGCCGCCGGTAAACAGGGCAATCACGATTAAAGCCGTCGAGCCTACCTGCAAGGTGAACAAATCAAGCCATAGCTGGTGTGCATCGGTAAACCAGGCGACAAAGCTGATGCCGGTAAATACCGAGATCAACAACCATAAAAAATACTTCATTACGCGCAGGCGAAATTTATGCGGTGTCCAGGGACTTTGTTCCAGCTTGTAGCGTGCAGCAGGTTTACCTTCCAGCTTTTCTTCTATCCAAGTGAAGGCATCGGTCCAAATGGTCTGGAAACAAAAATAACCGCAGAAGGCCCGCCCAATCGTGGAGGTGACGGCGGCCAGTAAAATGGCAAAGAAGAGTAACACTAAGGACAGAATCCAGACATCTTGGGGCAGAATAGTAACCCCATAAAAATGAAACTGCCGATTTGGAATGTCCAAAAGAATTGCTTGCCGATCACCAAAACGCAGGTAGGGGCCAAAAAAATAAATCAGCCAAACTAGCGAAGTCATATTCTTCAGACGACGAAAACGTCCTGGCATACGCTTGGCGTGAATAGTCTTCTCGCCGGTATTAACATGCCAACTGCCTAGTTCATCATAGATAGAACTTTCAATACTATGTTGTTCATCTTTACTCAAAATTTACTCCCATACGCGCTGCTTAAAACAGCCGAGCAGCTAAACAGTATGGCGAAAAAAATCAGTCGATTTTTCAATAGGCCAGTGGCTGACAACGCCCTTTTTATTCATTTCACTGCACCCGAATTTAATCCTCGGAATGCGTTGAGTTGATCAGTTTCAGAATGCGGATAGCTAAAAAAACGATAACAATGATTGTGCCACTAACGGCTAATATAGAAAAAATTGCAACTGTGTCCATTTTAACACCTGCGATAATCTATGAATAAACAACCCCGCCGCAAGCGGGCGGGGTATTAAGTTGTAATCCGCCGATGGGTTTCGCTTCGCTCTACCCATCCTACTGTTTTTCGCTGCAAGCAGCGGGGAATTAAATCCAACGGATATTAAATTTAGAATGCATGAGCTACACCGCAAGGGCACTCGCCCTTGCGCTCAACTCAAATCCTGACTATTGACCTCCACCCAACTTATATACATAAACCGCCAGTTTCTTGATGTCGGTTTTTGACAATTTGCTGCCACCAAATTTAGGCATTTCAGCATTTCGAGTCTTAGGATCAGAAGGATCGTCGACCCCATGTTTAATAGTATAGCTAACGCTCTCTTTGGTCCCAGGTGCAAAACGCCAGATACCATCCATTAAATTAGCCGAACCCAATGCAGTCATGCCTGTCCCGCTCGGGGTATGACAACCAACGCAACCTTTTGCCATGTACAGCGGCTCTTTAATAACCTTACCCGCGATGATGGCGCTGGCCAGCTTGTCAATTTCGGCATCGGTAAGCTGCATTCCGCCCATTTTTGGCATCATACCGCGACGACCATTGGTAATGGTCTGTTCAATAGTCTCGATACTGCCGCCATAAAGCCAGTCATCATCAGCCAGTACCGGAAAGCCTGGATTGCCAGAACCACCGGCGCCATGGCAGGCCGCACAATTGTCACCAAACAATACCTTGGCGGAACGTACTGCATATTCGCTTAACTCGTCGTCAGCCAGTATCGCGGCTACCGACATGCCTGGTAGTTTATCTTCATATTTGGCACGGACTGCCTTCAGTTCCTGCATCTCGTGCTTATATTCTTTGATTGAAGTCCAGCCGATCAAGCCCTTGAAATGACCATGAATCAAAGGCCAGGAAGGATAAATCAAGGTGTAAACCAGGATAAACATCCAACTTGCATGTAAACCAATCCACCACCACTTTGGCGGTTGATTCAATAACTCGGCCAGCGTCTCATCCCACACATGTCCGGTGGTCGGCACACTATGTGAATTTTTCTTTTCACTCATTTTTTTTCCTCCGAATCATCTATACGCTCGTCCTCAAACAGGATATAACGCTGGGCTTCCAGCCGGTCTTTGTTTTTCGGGTGGAAAACCAATACATAAGCAACCAGCATGATGATAAATATGCTTACCGTCATAATCATGCCGATCCAGTCATGTAGCGTCATGGCCGCCCAATCGGTGCTGAAATATTCCCTGAGACTATTCACGATAATCAACGCTGTCATCAAATCGAACCATGGTGCCCAGTACTTGCAAAAAAGCGACCATGGCATCCATCTCCGTCTTGCCCTTGACGCTGCTTGCAGCAGTTGCAAAATCCTCTTCCGTGTAGGGCACCCCAACGGTCTTCATGGCTTTCATGGTGGCCAGGGTTTCGTCTGCATTTACCATATTTTTATCCAGCCAAGGATAGTTGGGCATAACGGATTCCGGCACCACCGAGCGCGGCGCACGTAGATGCCTGCGATGCCATTCGTCGGAATACTTGCCGCCTACACGCGCCAGATCAGGCCCGGTGCGCTTTGAGCCCCATTGGAAGGGGTGGTCATACATAGATTCGGCCGCCAGTGAATAATGCCCATAGCGTTCTTTCTCGTCACGGAAAGGACGAATCATCTGTGAGTGGCACAGGTAACAACCTTCACGGATATAAACCATGCGCCCCATCAACTCCAATGGTTTGTAAGGCCGGATACCATCACCGGCTTTCCATTCATCCATCGATTCACCGGCTTTACGTTGCCAGAGAATTTCAGGATGCTTGTTATATTCCATCGTATCTTTCAAATAGAACAGGGGAACAATTTCCACCAGACCACCGACAGATAACAACACCATGAGCATGAACAGCATAACCAGGCCACTGCGTTCGACCTTGTCCTGCAGTTTTGTTGAGTAGTATTTATTTGCCATTATTCTTACTCTCCTTAAATCAGGCGTTAGCCGTAGCCACGCTGACGCCGCGCCGGGCGCTGGCCGTACGAATAGTCATGACCACGTTATAGAGCATGACCGCACCACCCGCCCAGTAAACCATGCCGCCTATGGCGCGCATGACATAGTAGGGATGCATAGCCGCAACCGATTCGGCAAAAGTGTAGGTCAGGGCACCAAAAGCATCGTAGTCACGCCACATCAAGCCCTGCATAATCCCCGATACCCACATGGCAGTGATATAAATAACCGTGCCGATGGTCGCCATCCAGAAGTGCGTATTTACCAACTTGGCGGAATACATACGCGTATTCCAGAGGCGCTCGACCATGTGATACAAGGCACCCGCAGCGACCATCGCCACCCAGCCTAAGGCACCGGAGTGTACGTGGCCGATAGTCCAGTCGGTGTAGTGAGAAAGTGCATTTACGGTTTTTACCGACATCACCGGTCCCTCGAACGTGGACATGGCGTAGAAGGCCAGCGACATGATCAAAAAACGCAACACATAATCGGTGCGCAACTTGTCCCAGGCACCGGAGAGCGTCATCATGCCGTTGATAGCTCCGCCCCAGGAGGGAATGATCATGGCCAGGGAAACAGCGGCGGCCAATGAACCCGTCCAGTCAGGCAGGGCGGTATATTGCAGGTGATGGGCACCCAGCCAAACATAACCGAACATCAAGGCCCAAAAATGAATCACCGAAAGACGATAGGAAAAAATGGGCCGATTGGCCTGTTTGGGGATAAAGTAATACATAATGCCGAGGAAGCCAGCCGTCAGATAGAACCCCACTGCGTTATGGCCCCACCACCACTGGATCATGGCGTCCTGTACCCCGGAGAACACCGAGTAGGACTTAAATAAGCTAACCGGAATAGCCAGGCTGTTAACCACATGCAGGTAGGTGATCATCACCATCATGCCCAGGAAGAACCAGTTAGAAACATAGATGTGAGAAGTCTTGCGCCTCATCATGGTCATAAAGAAATTGATGGAATAGGCCAGCCAGACCACGGCAATGGCCAGATCGATAGGCCACTCCAGCTCCGCATATTCCTTACCCTGGGTGAAGCCCAGTGGCAGGGTGATCACAGCCGCGACAATGATCAGGTTCCAGCCCCAGAAGGTAAACCAGGCCAGGCGGTTGCTCCAGGGGTACGCCACAGGTGCGCTGGACTGTATAGAAAGCCGTTCCCATGAGTGCGCAGCCGCCAAAAGCAAATATCACCGCATTGGTGTGCAAGGGACGAAGTCGGCCAAACGATATTTCCGCAATATCCAGATTTAGAATTGGCCAGGCCAGTTCCGAAGCGATATAAACCCCGATCAGGGTGCCAACTACAAGATAGATTACCGCAGCAACGGTAAACCATCGCACAACCTCAAAATTATATTTTTCTTCTACTTGTGCTGTTGCCACGAGTAGCCTCCTCTTTATGTTGACAAAATTAATGTCGTTACTGAAGTATCCAAAATCTGAATGTTGACCACCAGTGTCAATTTATCGCCCAGAAAGTACTGAGCTATTACACATTTAAAGATAAAAAAATTAGCGATTATTATTATTTTAAAAACAGATCGTTAACTGCCTAGCAACAAGCCAGTCGTGACCTTTTGAATCCCCAGAGACAGGGAAACGGCCACAGTATACCTAATTTTTGGAATCTGTCCAAAATGAGCGGACAAATAATAGATGAAATTTGCGATTAGTCCAAATCTAGACTTGGGTCCAGAGGTATTTAACATCGGAGCATCCCTGTCGTTTATACAGTAAAAATACCCTAACCCGGCGACTTGCTGTTGCGGTGAGTAAATAATTTTTCTGCCCAGTCAGCCTGCAGAAATATCTCTAAGATATTAAATACTAGTATAAAATCGCTATGGTTCCAGCCTGATATTCAACCTGGCGCTTGCCGCGTCATCAAAATGATCCAAGGTTGCCAGCAAGGGTGCCTTGAGCCGCTGCTCGATAGCTTTAATATTTTCGTCCACACAGGGATAATTTCCCTGCACCTTGTTGGCAATCCAGCCCTGCAACTTGGCACCACTTTGCTCAATCGCCCAGGCACTCAACAACGCGTGATTGATGCAGCCCAGGCGCAGCCCTACCACCAGCAAAACTGGCAGTTTCAGCTCGATGGCCAGATCAGCCACTGTCTGTTGCCGATTCAATGGCGCTAGCCAGCCGCCAACACCCTCCACAAGAATAAAATCCGAGGGTTCTGCCAGACGTTGAAACGCTTGTTTTATTATTTGAATATCAATCTCAATCCCGGCCTGCGCGGCGGCGATATGCGGTGCAATAGCGGCAGGAAAAACATAGGGGTTAAGCTGTGCATAAGGCGCGTCAATAACCGCAGCCTGCTGCAATTTCAGCGCATCATCGTTAATAAACTGATCGTTTATTTTTTTCGCGCCACTGGCCACCGGTTTCATCGCCACCGTGCTCAACCCCTGCCGCTTAAGCATATTAAGCAGGGCCACACTAACAACCGTTTTGCCAACTTCAGTATCGGTTCCGGTAACGAATAAACCCTGCTGTTTTTTCATTTTTTGATCGTGTCTGTTGGAATATATATTTCAGCTGGCTGGTTATTTTTGCCCGGCATGTTGTTACTACGCCATGCCAAGCCATAAATAACTTCATGCGTTACCGGCAAACGACCTTGCTGCCGATAAGCCTCGTAGGCTTGTTGTAGCTGCTGCAGGCGTCCCTTGCCGGTCAAACTGCGAGTGCGGCCCTGGGTAACATTGTGCGCACCGATCTGTTTTAGATCCTGCATAATGCTGCGTACATCGTTATACGTAATGGTGATCATTTCCATATCTACCACCGGATCGGAAAACCCTGACTGCAACATCGCATCACCCATATCGTGCATATCTGCAAACTGATTTACATGCGTATGTGCATCTATTTTTGCCCAACAATGACGTAACTCTTTGAGGGTATCCGGACCGAAGTTTGAAAACAGCAGCGTGCCGCCCGGTTTTAATACCCGTCGACACTCGCTGAAAACTGCCACCAGATCAACGCACCATTGCAGGGTTAAATTAGAAACGACCATGTCGATGCTGTTATCGGCAAAGGGCAATGCTGCTGCCTCGGCGTTGACAAAATGATCTCGCCGTTTCAGGCGTCGCAACCAGCTGATTTTTTTTCTCGCCTGCATGAGCATCGTCTGGGCGATATCCAGCGCATAGGTTTCCGCCTCGGGGTAACGTAAGGCCAACGACTGTTGGCAATAGCCGGTACCGGCACCCAGGTCAAGAATACGCGCGGGCTTAAAACGAATATAGTCCAGCCGTTCGAGTAAACGGCTACCCACCTCTCGTTGTAATAGTGCCGCTTTATCGTAGCTGGCAGCGGCCTGTTCAAAACTACGCCGGACCTGCACGCTTTCCAGTTCTGATCCCCGTTTTATTTCACTTTTAGTTACTTCAGGCATGAAGAAAAGTCATTAGTTGTTGTTGAAAAATTTCAGCATGAGAAATGAACGGTGCATGCCCCGCTCCCTTGATGATAGACAGCTTCGCCTGGGCAAACTGATGGGCGATTACCTCCAACGCCGGCGCCGGGGTTAAGCTGTCGTACTCACCACCGATCAATTGTACTGGTTGAAATATATTTTCAGCCTGCCAACGAAGATCATCGTCTAATAATATTTTCAGACCCTGGTTCAAGCTTTTGCTGTCTGGCTCACCACGGGAAAATAGTTGTTCACGTAAACCGCGCAGACTTTCACGCGCATGCTTGTCGCCCTTGAACTGCAAGGCCAGAAAACGCGACAAGGTAGCGCGATGATCCTTGCGCAACTGCGCGGCAAATAATTTCAGCACAGTAGCATCCATGGCATGCGGCCAGTTTTCTGTTTGACAAAACCGCAGGCTGGATGAAACCAGCACCAGCTTTGTCACGATCTGTGGATGCTGCAGCGTTACATTTGCCGCCAGCATGCCGCCCAAAGACCAGCCCAGCCAGCAGGCTGGGCCATGCAGATGAGTGCTAGCATAATCATAAAGCGCATCGGTCACGCTGTTCAGGCTAAATCCGTTTATCAAGACGGGACTATGACCATGCCCAGGCAGATCCACTATATGCAGGCGGAAGTTTTTTTCCAACGCCGCTAACAGAGACACCGGCCAGATGCCACCGTGCATGGCCCAGCCATGTAATAGCAGCAGATCTGGCCCCTGTCCTCTTACCTCGACAGATAAGGATTCAGGCACCGGCACTCTCCCGCTGCTCTAACTCATGTTTAAACAGCGCATCCAGTGTCTCAAGCAGACGGTCGATATGCTCGCACTCATGCTCAGCAGAAAAGGTAATACGCAGGCGTGCCTGATCGTTAGGCACCGTGGGCGGACGAATAGCACTGATCAAAAATCCTGCATCATCAAGCCGCTGGCTGATTCGAACGGCTTTCTCACTGCTGCCCAGCAACAGGGGTTGAATCGCCGTGTTTGACTTCATCAAGGGCAATTGCAACTGCCACGCGCCCTGTTTCCAATACTCAATCAGTGCAGTTAGTTTCTCTCGTCGCCAGCTT
>JAADGZ010000152.1 GCA_013152045.1 Gammaproteobacteria bacterium | reverse complement strand
GCCTCTGGACATCTGGATCTTCGCTAAGTACTAGAACCGGAAACATTAACTCATATCCAGTTGGTAACTGCCATACAGCGTGGTGCCATCGCTTATAAAACTAAAGATATCGACGGCATTGGCGCCGGTTGATAACGTTGGATTCAATCCGCTTGAGAAAGCGTAAACAGAATCGAATGCCAATGTTCTGGATCCTGTTCCGTCCTGTTTCACAATCAGCACATAAGTTGCACCGGCCTTGTGGTTTGTCATCGCACCCAGCGTTCTGTTTCCGGCAAGCGTGACGATGGCAGACTGTCCATCGTTGGCGTTCCATGCCACTGTTGCTGCGTCGGTGAGTGTTTTCTGGGTAAAGTACTGCTGTGCGGTATATGGCGTTGCTACCGTTGGCAGTCCGAATGATGGGTTCAATAAAATGTATTGCGTTCCGTCATCTATGACGTCGATAATATTTCCAGAAACGATCGCGTTTGCAGGCAGGGCGCTGCCGTCGATCAGCTTTATTGCCCTGGTTGCCAGTCCACTTGTTGCCAGTGTCGCTGCGCCTGTATTCGTTGCATTAGCTATAAACTGAAACCGCTGGCCTACAGCGTAAGCAGTGATGGATGGAGATGGCGCTATGGTATGTGCATTGGCTGTACCGCCACCGACCTTGTAGGTATGTGTTCCGTTTTGATGTTCCTGGACTCTGACATAGTCTGTTTTAGATGATGATGCGCCAACATTTGTGTGCTTGAATGTTGCCATCGGCAGGTTTGCCGTGGCTGCATTCTCACCGTTTTTTGCTATGCATGCCTGGATCCCGGTGGAAAAGTTATCAAACTCCGCATCCATTCTGCTGGCTGTGATGTCGATCGATGCATCTCGGTCATTAACCCAGTTATAGTCTCTGTCGAATACGCCTGATCCGTTCCAAGCCATGGCTCTATACTCCGCTCACGTTTTTGTGCAATAATCTGTCCATGGAAATATTAGCACGTATTATTGGTTTCTCGTTACTGTATGCAGTTTGGCATTTTGCTGGCGATGACGCCATGCTGACCTGGGCGTTCATCGCTGTGGCCCTGTGCGCTGTGGTTGACTATTGGCCTGCTCTCCGAGCATCATTAGGCCGCCGATTCCGCCGACTCTAGCCGGTATGCTCCTTGCGCGATTTATGTCTGTTGCGCCTTTTATGATCGCATCCACTGTTCCCATAGTTGGTTGACGGGCCGCTTCTACTGCTGATTTCTGTGCGGCCTCATCGGCAAACTGCATTCCTTTCGCATATCCACCTTGCACCATTTTCACGCCTGGCATCCAGCTAAACCGGCTCAAGATTGATTGGGTTGCTTTCTGAATTGCGCTTGATGATGGCCCCTCACCGATGCCGGTACCGACGATCGGGATCCGTAGTTCGCCGACGTCGATCAGTTTCTTGATATCTGTTATTTCAGAATCGCTGAACAGGGTTCGAAGCTTGCCTGTGTTTTCGTAGTGTCTGATCATCTTGGCGAACGGCTTCATACTGAATACCACATCACCCATCTCGTTGCGTCCACCGCCGGTCGCCATGTCGGTGGCGTCACGGATTACCTGGCTTCGCATATTATCCCAGACCTGCTTTCCTGCCTGGACCTCCTGTGGTGTTCCAGTGTGTAGCGCGAGCTTGACTTGCTGCAGGTCCTTTACGGGGCCGTTTTTAACGATCCGCACGTATGCTTTGTCCGGGGTGATCTCACCGTTGTACAGTTTCTCGAGTACGTTCTTCGCCTTGGCCTGCAATTTGTGACCGCCGGCATCGGTGAATTCATCGTGGAATGCTATTTTCTCGGCCCTGGCTGCCTTGTAGTAGTCCTTGCCTGCTGCCCGGTACACGTCATCATCCAGCGACTTTTTGAATTGCGTCATTAGCCGTTTAGCAGTTGGGTTGCCTTCGCCGAATGTCATGTTCATGACTTTGCGGAGTTCCTCGGCTGTGTCGACTGACACCCGGCCAACCAACTTGCCCTGGCCATCCAGGATCCCGCGCATTTTCATATCCTTCCAAACAGCGCTGGCCGCGCCTTTACTCATGGTGTTATATCCCATGTTTCGACGTATTGTATCGACCAAGTTGTCCAGGCTGACGCTTTTATCTTGTGGCGTTAATGAACGTACTTCCCGATATTTTTCTGCCACTCTGGCATCGGCTGCCAGCGCTTTATTCGTGATGTGCTCGACCAGCGTGTTGCCGGTTTCTGCCTGGTGCAGCGTATTACCACCTGCCTTGCTCGCCAGTTCGTCGACGTTTGACAGCATCTGTGCGTTCTGTACGTCCAGGTCGGTACGCATGCCACGTCCGGCCTCTGATTTAATGCTCTGTTGCTGGAATCGGAAATCATCAGCGTTCTGCGTGATCTGTGCTTTCGTTGGATTAATACCCTGATCCATGAATTTATTATATCGCTTTGCCTGCTCTGCTGTCAGCGCACCAGTTTTTTTCATCTCGTCAGTCATCATGCGCGACAAAGTTTCTGGTGATACTTCATTTTTCTTCAATAAGTCAATCCCTTCATCGGTAAACTTTGTGCCGTCAAAGTATTGATTTATATCGGTTTTCTTCCCGAACAGCTTACCAAATACGCCGCCGAGAACCTTCACGATTAAACGGCCTGTTGCTTGGCCACCGGCAGCATAAGCGCCCATATTCCTCATTTTTTTTAAATCATAACCTTCCTCTGATCCGGCTTGTTCAGATTTAAATTGATCGAGCGCCTCGCCGATAAACCCAGACGCGCCAGTAATTGCAACATCTGCCGTCATTTTTGCAGAAGCGCCAGCAGCACCACCGACGATCAGCGGCATGATGCTCTGCGCGCCTTTGATCAGGTAATCATAATCATTAAGCGATGGGCCAGCCTTGTTGAAGTAATGCGGGGATCCGTCGATCAGCAATAGCGGGTTTCCGTACTTGTCTTGATCTAAATCAAGTTTTTTATCCTTGTACTGAGGCTGCTTTTTAACAATGTTCATCATCCCGACCGGTGTATCGGCTGCCTGGAAGTCGCCGGACAGCGATGTGACCGCTGGTATCTCTGGATAATCTTCGGTGTTTTTACCGGTCACCCAGTCGGAGAAGTCGTTGGCTGCGCCGATTAACGCACCCTTCACTGGGTCGACCACCCCTTTTTTAACTGTTTTCAGCGTTTCCTCGCCGAACTGCGCTGCTTTGTCGGTCCAGTCTGGCGCATCTACTGCCTCACCACCGAAACGTGGCACAGGGGCTGCTACAGGCCGCGAGGCTTGCTGTTCGCCAACTGGTTGTCCGGCGAATCGTGGCATTACTTCATGTACCTCTTACCATCGTCAGGATCTACATACATGGTTCCCTTCGGAATCGCCTGGAAGTCATCGGTTGTTTTTGGGTGCGGAAGCGATTCATAAGCCTGTACTTTCTGCTGCTCTTTGCTCATCCATGTTGCGAGTTCAGCATCAGCTGGAACAAGACGGCCTGTCGCGTCCATATTGGTTAATGCGGTATTCATGAATTGCTGCAGTCTGGTGATTTTTTCCTGCGCGGTAATATCGTTATCCATTGGTGACGGCATGAACACTTTCAGGCCGCGCTTTACTTCTTCTTCTGGAACTGCGGCGCCTGATTCTGCACGAAGCTTCGCGTTGATCGCGTTGAAGTAGTATGAATATATCAACCTGCCTTCCGTTCCAGGCGTGTTCAACCACGCATTGGTGGCGTTTACTCGATCAAGTTCGCCCGTTTCATTAAACAGCATTGGCTGGGCTTTTTTAAGATCGCTCATTCCTTGTTGCATCATGGCTGCTTTTGATGCCGCCTCCACGGTCATCGTTTTCTCTTTTTTCGTGCCGAGACTGATGATGCCGTCTTGCCCTACTGTTGGCTGTCCTGGCTGCACAGGCTGACCATCAGCTGCAGGGCCTCCGTTTTGTAATTTTGATACATCAATCAGCGCGTTTATTACATTTCCTTTTTCATCGGTGTATGTCAGCGGCTTGTATCGGCTGGAGTTCACCCAGCCTGGGATCTGCTCAATACCGCCGCCGGCTGATTTTCTGTATCCAGATGGAATCTTGTAGTCGGTGTTTCCTGAGAGGATCGTGGCCAGTTGCGATTTGTTTACCATATCCGCCATATCAGGATTGCCCTGCAGCGCCTGCATTAGTGCTGCGCGGTCGCTACCGGTACCGGGTGTGGTCACGTCCAGATTGGCTACCTGTGGGCGTGACTCTGGCAGACCGACTGTTTGTGCTGACATTGGAG
>JAADGZ010000286.1 GCA_013152045.1 Gammaproteobacteria bacterium | reverse complement strand
CTGGATGCGGGTGAACTGGCTGATCTAATTCATGCCGAATAATATCGAATTTAAGCAAACATCGAAGCCAGTTGTTGTTCTTATGGGACCGACGGCTTCGGGTAAAACTGATCTGGCAATTGAGTTGCAACAGCATTTGCCGTTGGACATCATCAGTGTTGATTCGGTCATGGTTTATCGCGGTATGGATATTGGTTCGGCCAAGCCTGATGCCAAAACCTTGCGGCGGGCACCACATCGACTAATCGATATTCGTGACCCGGCTGAGGCCTATTCTGCGGCTGAGTTCTGTGCCGATGCGCGGCGTGAAATACAGGCGGTGCATGCTGCTGATCGCATTCCCCTGCTTACTGGCGGCACCATGCTTTATTTCCGAGCGCTGCTATACGGTCTTTCTGAATTGCCTGCAGCGGATGCTGTGACCCGTAAAAAACTCGAAGCCCAAGCACAGCAGATCGGTTGGCGAGGGATGCACCAACGCTTATCTGAAATTGATCCACGAGCGGCAGAGCGGATTCATCCTAACGATCCCCAACGCATTCAGCGGGCGCTGGAAGTCTATGAATTGACCGGCTCGCCCTTATCTAGCTTGCAGAAGCAGGACAAAAACAGACTGGTGTTGCCCTGGCCGGTGATCAAATTGGCGGTGGCGCCGATGCAGCGAAGCGTGTTGCACCAGCGGATCGAGTTGCGTTTTCGGCAGATGATGGAGCAGGGATTGGTGGCTGAGGTGGAGGCGTTGATGGCTCGAGGCGATCTGGACTCCAGTATGCCATCCATTCGTGCAGTGGGTTACCGGCAGGTATGGGAACTTTTATCAGGCAGAATGGACTATACTCAAACTATCGAGAAAGGCATTATTGCTACTCGGCAGTTGGCCAAGCGTCAGTTTACCTGGATGCGTTCCGAAACGGACTTGGATTGTTTTGACAGCTTGTCTCCTGATCTGGGTAATAAAGTGCTGAATTTTTTGGATAGCGCAATCGGGAAACAGTAATGCCGTTGTGGTAAACTGCTAAGGTGGTATCTTTTACAGAAAAAATTCATGTTTTTCTGAAATAACAACATATAGAATAAGGGCTTGTGTTTAGCACTCTGGATGTAAGCCTGACACTATAATAACTTTGCGGAGATAATAATTATGAGCAAAGGGCAATCCCTTCAAGATCCTTTTTTAAACGCGCTCAGAAAAGAGCGTATTCCCGTTTCGATCTTTTTAGTAAACGGAATCAAATTGCATGGACAGGTTGAATCCTTTGACCAGTTTGTGGTGTTGCTGAAAAACACCGTCAGCCAGATGGTTTACAAACATGCGATTTCAACCGTGGTGCCGGCGCGTAATGTCAAACTGTCGCCTGTCGAGAGTAATGGTCATACTGGTGGTCACGATAACAGCGACAAGGGCAATATTTAAATTCATATGCCTTTAGTTTGTCCAGGGATGATACTGCTTGTTTGATCGCCCACAAAAGGGTGAGCGGGCGATACTCGTTCATCTCGATCTTTACTCTGATCTGAACCGCGAAGATCTACAGGAATTCCGTGAACTGGTGATATCTGCTGGCGCCGAGCCAATTACGATTACCGGCTCGCGCACGTCTCCGCATTCCCGTTATTTTATTGGCACCGGCAAGGCTGAGGAAGTGCGGGCCTGCGTGGAGCAGGAAGAGGCGGATGTAGTCCTGTTCAACCATGCCCTGAGTCCTGTACAGGAACGTAATCTGGAACAACTGTTCCAGTGCAGGGTGCTGGATCGCACCGGTCTTATTTTGGATATTTTCGCCCAGCGCGCACGCACGCATGAAGGTAAACTACAGGTAGAACTGGCTCAGCTTCAACATCTGTCGACGCGGCTGGTGCGAGGCTGGACGCATTTGGAACGCCAGAAGGGTGGTATCGGTCTGCGCGGGCCGGGAGAAACCCAACTGGAAACGGATCGCCGTTTACTTGGCGACCGTATTCGCACGCTTAATAAACGCCTGGTCAAAGTTCGGCGGCAACGGGAACAGGGGCGGCGCGCACGTAAGCGGGCGGAACTGGCGACCGTGTCGCTGGTGGGCTATACCAATGCGGGCAAATCCACCTTGTTTAATGCACTGACCAAGGCTGATGTGATGGTCGCCAATCAGCTGTTTGCGACACTTGATCCCACCCTCAGGCGGCTGGATCTCGCCGGTGGTCAGTCTGTCGTGCTGGCGGATACGGTTGGCTTTATTCGTCATTTGCCGCATGATTTGGTCGAAGCTTTTCGTTCTACCCTGCAGGAAACTCGGGATGCCGATCTGTTGTTGCATGTGGTCGATGCCGCTAGCGAGGAACGCACAGAACAACTGGAGCAGGTCAACAAGGTGCTGGAAGATATTGGTGCCCAGGATCGGCCACAATTGCTGGTGTACAATAAAATCGATCAACTGACGGACGTCGAGCCACGCATTGAACGTGATGGTGAAGGCCGCCCATTGCGAGTCTGGATCTCGGCTTTGCGCGGGCAGGGGCTGGATTTGTTAGGCGAAGCCATCGTTGAGGTGCTGGATCAAGGACGCGTTATCCAGCAACTGCAATTAACTGCTGCCGAAGGACGCCTGCGCGCGCAGTTATATGAACGAGGACAGATTCTGCAGGAATCTGTCGATGAGCAGGGTAACTGGTTGCTTAAGGTGGAGTTGCCGGCCAGCGAATGGCAGATTCTGGACCGGCAGGAAAATATCTCAGGACATATAATTGGTATCGATCAAAATCCTCACCTTGCGGTTATGCGCGAAGCCCAATAGAATTCATCTCTTACGTGACGGTAGGCGTTTCGACGCAAGTCACCCATATTTACAATATCAACTAAAATCTACGGAGTCATGACATGGCCTGGAACGAACCCGGTGGTTCAGGAAACAAAGATCCTTGGGGGAACCGCAATAATCAAGGTCCCCCCGATCTGGATGAGTTTGTCAAGAAACTGCAGAACAAACTGGCCAGTCTGTTTGGCGGCAAGGGCGGTTCTGGCTCCAATGGTGGCAGTACTTCTGGCGGCAATGCTGGCTCGATTAGCCTGGGTGTGATCGCGGTGGTGCTGGTCGGAATCTGGGCTCTGTCCGGCATTTATATTGTCGATCAGGGCAAGCAGGGCGTGGTATTGCAGTTTGGCGCGTTTAGTTCGATTACCGATCCAGGCCCACACTGGTATCCGCGTTTCATCGATACGGTCGACGTCGTGGATGTGGAGAATGTTCGCAGCGTCAACATCGGCCATACCAACGATGAGGCTCTGATGCTGACTCAGGACGAGAATATCATCGACATCAAATTTACCGTCCAGTACAAGGTCAAGGATGCCCGCGAATATCTGTTCAGTGTGCGTGATCCTGATTTGACGCTGCGCCAGGTAACGGAAAGTGCCGTGCGTGAAGTTGTCGGCAAAAACAAACTCGATTACATCATCACCGAAGGTCGGGTCGTGGTTTCCGCCGACATCGGCAGGCTGATCCAGAAAATACTCAACAGCTATGCCACCGGCATTACCGTGGTCAACCTGAATATGCAGGATGCTCAGCCGCCGGAACAGGTGCAGCAGGCCTTTGATGACGCTATCAAGGCGCGTGAAGACAAGCAGCGCCAGATTAATGAAGCCGAAGCCTATTCCAATGACGTGCTGCCCAGGGCGCGTGGTAAAGCCGCACGCATAATACAGGAAGCCAAAGGCTATGAGGCAGAAGTCGTTGCTCGTGCCCAGGGTGAAACTGATCGTTTCACCAAGGTTTTGACTCAATACAAGAAGGCGCCGAAGGTGACTCGTGAGCGTCTGTATCTGGATACGATGGAAGAGGTCATGAGCAATTCTAACAAGGTAATGGTGGATGTGAAGAACAGCAATAACCTGATGTATTTGCCGTTGGACAAGCTGATGACACATAAACCATCCGTGGTTGAAAGTGATGTTAGTACTCCGCCACCCACCACACGCCGACGAGCGCCGACTACTACGCGTGATAGTCGTCTCAATGGACGCCAGCGCAGTCGGGAGGTACGCTAATGAACAGTTCTAAGATTGGCTTTCTAATTGCTGCCGCTGTTGTCGTGGTATTATTTCTGGCCTCGGTATTTACTGTTAGTGAACGTGAGCTGGCGATTAAATTTAGGCTGGGAGAAATCATCAAGGCAGATTACAAGCCCGGTCTGCATTTCCAGACGCCGTTCATCAATAATGTGCGAAAGTTTGACAAGCGCATCCTGACGTTGGATGCGCGGCCCGCCAATTATCTGACCAAGGAGAAGAAAAACGTCAACGTGGACTTCTTCGTCAAATGGCGAATAAGTAATGTCAGCACCTATTACACCTCGATGAGTGGCAATGAACGCAAGGCGATGGAGCGTATCTATACCACTATTAATGAAAGTTTGCGTGGCGAGTTCAGTAATCGCAATATCCAGGAAGTTATTTCCGGCGAACGCGCGACTATCATGGATAACGTCACCAAACGGGCCAACCGGCAGCTGGGTAGCTTCGGTATCAAGGTGGTAGATGTGCGGGTCAAGCGTATCGACTTTACCGCGACTATCAGCGAATCGGTTTACCAGCGGATGGAAGCTGAACGTACTCGGGTCGCCAAAGACTTACGTTCGCGTGGTGCGGAAGCGGCAGAAAAAATTCGCGCCGGTGCCGATCGTCAGCGTACAGTCACCCTGGCTAACGCCTATAAAGAAGCTCAGGATTTGCGTGGTAGCGGCGATGCTGAAGCATCGGAAATTTATGCCAAGGCATATAACAAGGATCCGGAATTCTTCTCTTTCTACCGTAGCCTCAATGCCTACCGTTCATCGATGGGCCGGGATGGCGATGTTCTCGTGCTAGAGCCGGATTCTGAATTCTTCAAATATTTCAAAAATGCCAAGGGCAAGCGTTAGCATGATATGTTTGGCTACTTACTGACGGCAGTGGCGCTGGTGCTGGTGATAGAAGGTCTATTGCCAGCGCTGAGTCCGCGTCGCTATCGGCAGACCATGTTGAATATGAGTCAAATGGAAGATGGTATTTTGCGCAGCATGGGCTTGTTAAGCATGGCGGCTGGCGCGTTGCTCTTGTATTTTTTCAAAGGTTAATGATGAAGAACGAACGCTGGCTGTTGCCGGAAGGCATCGAAGAAGTCTTGCCGCGTCAGGCGCGAGCACTTGAGAGTCTTCGGCGCAGGTTGCTGGACATCTATGATAGCTGGGGTTATGAGCGGGTTATGCCGCCGTTTATCGAATACCTGGAATCTTTGCTTACCGGCACTGGTAACGATCTGGATCTACAGACCTTCAAGCTGACCGATCAACTCAGTGGCCGCATGATGGGTATTCGTGCCGATATGACCCCCCAGGTTTCCCGCATTGCCGCCTGTCATTTGCAACAGGATGCACCCCTGCGTTTGTGCTACATGGGCAGCGTGATCAAGACTCGCCCTGACAGTTTTGCTAGTTCTCGTAGCCCCTTGCAACTGGGTGCCGAATTATATGGCCATAGCGGGGTGGAAAGTGATATCGAGATCCTGTGTTTGATGATTGAAACCCTGCATCAATCCGGTATTGCCCAGCCCTATATCGATCTGGGCCATGTTGGTATTTACCGTGGTCTGGCGCAGCAGGCCGGACTGAGCCAGACACAGGAAGCAACGCTTTTCGATGCCCTGCAGCGTAAGGCCAGGCCAGAAATTGAAGCCTGTCTTGCTGATTGGGAACTGGATGACAGGCTTGCCGCTATGTTGCTGGCGCTGGCGGATCTGAATGGCGGCGAAGAAGTCTTGCAACAGGCGAAAGAGCAGTTGCAGGATGCCGGTGAGATGGTGATTGCGGCGCTGAAAAACCTTGGCGCGATTGCTGATGGACTT
>JAADGZ010000273.1 GCA_013152045.1 Gammaproteobacteria bacterium | reverse complement strand
CCAATTTCCAACATCATATACATTCCCACACGGGAGCGTGAGAACGCGAAAACCCCTCGATCCTTACTCTATGTTTTGCACCTGTTCGCGCATTTGCTCGATCAGCACTTTCATGTCCACCGAGGCGCGGGTGCTGTCCAGATGCACGGATTTGGAACCCAGGGTGTTGACCTCACGGTTGAGTTCCTGCATGAGGAAATCCAGCCGCCGACCGATGGGTTGATCATCGCTTAACACCCGGCGAACTTCTTCGATGTGTATGGACAGGCGATCCAGCTCTTCGTCCACGTCGGTCTTGTTGGCCAGCAACACGATTTCCTGTTCCAGCCGCTCGCTATCCACTTCGACAGCAACCTGCTCCAGTCGCGCTTTCAGTTTTTCGCGCCATGCCGTTATGATTTCAGGCATTTTTACCCGCAGCTGTTCGACGATGGCGGCCATTGCCGCGCAACGCTGCTCGATCACAGCCGCTAGTTTTTCACCCTCGCGTTCGCGGCTGGCGATCAGCTCATCCAAGCTTGTATCGAGTAAAACACTCACCGCGGTGAACAGGATGTCCTGATCCACCTTGCTAGCCTGCAGCACACCGGGCCAGCGTAAAATTTCGAGCGAGTTGATCGGCGCGTGATCATAGAGAATGCGATCCACCTCGCGACTGGCCTCGGAGATGCGCCTGACCAGCTCCATATCCAGCGTCAGCTCATCCTGGCCGGCTTCCGGCGGCTGGTAACGTAAACTTAATTCCACCTTGCCCCGGCTCAGACGTTCGGAAATAGCTGTGCGCAGACGTGGCTCCAGGCTACGCAGTTCTTCCGGCATTCTGAAATTAATATCGAGAAAGCGCTGGTTAACGCTGCGAAGTTCCAACACCAGGCTGCCGAAGATCCCGCTCACTTGCTGGCGGGAAAATGCTGTCATACTGCGAACCATAAAAACCCCTTATCAATAAATGCCTTGCCTTATTAATGCCTTAGTATGCTAATCTTGAATGTAATCAGCGCGTTGAGCAAGGCAATATGGCGAAACTTGAAAATGAATTACCCAGTAGTACGCGAGTTGATGAATATACTATCGTACGCACACTGGGCGGCGGCGGCTTCAGTATCGTCTATCTGGCCACCGACCAACAGGGTAAACAGGTGGTACTCAAGGAATACATGCCCTCTCGGATTGCCAGCCGTGATGATTCCCACACGGTGGTCGCCAGTCGGGAAACCTATGCCGACCGCTTTGCTCATGGCCAGCGACTGTTTTTTCAGGAAGCCGGAGCACTGAGCAATCTTAAGCATCCTAACATTGTCAACGTAATCAACTTTTTCCGCGCCAACGGCACTGTCTATATGGTGATGGCGTACGAGGAAGGCTATAACCTACAGAACTATATTCTGCGTCATAAGGGCAAACTCAGCGAAACCTTTATTCTAACGGTGTTCCTGCCCCTGCTCGATGGCCTCAAAAATATCCATAAAAATGGCCTGCTGCATCTAGATGTAAAACCAGGCAATATCCATCTGCGTCAGGGGGCCAGCCCTCTGCTGCTGGATTTCGGTGCCGTGCATGAAATGATGCATACTCGCCAGTTCCAGCCGAATCAGGTGGTCACACCTGGATTTTCTCCCATTGAACAACTGGATCCCGGCGGCTATGTCGGTCCCTGGACCGACATCTACGCTATCGGTGCCAGCATGCGCACCTGTATGGCAGGCTCTCCCCCGCCACCCTCGACCCGACGGCGAGAGCGCGACACCATGAAAGCTGCGCTGAACGCTTTCAAAAAAATTTATTCTCCCTCTCTGCTAGAAGCCGTGGACTGGGCCATGGAAGTGGATCCCATCCTGCGACCACAAAATGTCGAGCAGCTGATCGAAGTACTAGGCATCAGCGCCCGCAAACTGAAAAATGCCAGTGGAGCAGATTAACCATGCAGTTTGAATTTGGCCGTACCAGTCGGCTGGGTAACCGCCCGGTCAACCAGGATCGCATCGAAGTTATCGAGAGTCCTGCTGGCGTCGTACTGGTGCTGGGCGATGGGCTGGGCGGCAAGCCTGGTGGCGATCTGGCTGCGCAAATGCTGATTGATACGGTCAGTGATGAGCTGGCTCTCAATCCGCTGCCCACTGAAAAGCCCAAAGCCTTCCTAAAAGAACTGTTACGTCGCGCGCACTACAAAATCCTGATTGCCGGCCACGATCATAATCCCCCAATGCATCCTGGCACCACCGCAGTCATCTGTCTGATCCAGAACGGCAAGGCCTGGTGGGCACATGCCGGCGATAGCCGCTTGTATCTATTCCGTAACGGCCTACCGCTGTACCGGACCACCGATCATTCCTATGTAGAGCAGCTTTATCAGGAGGGCCGTATTTCTCTGAAAAAGCTGCAAAGTCATCCCATGCGTAACTACGTTACCCAGTGCCTTGGTCTTTCGGCCCACGAACCTCAGATTAGCTCCACTAAGGCGATCGCAATCAAAGAAGGTGATGTGCTGTTGCTGTGTTCCGACGGTTTCTGGGATCCACTGGATGATGCACAGATGGGCCCCCTGCTGGATCAACAAAAATTAAATCAGGCACTTAATGATCTGGCTGAACGCGCCGAGGTGGCCAGTTACCCTAAAAGCGACAATGCAACCGCCCTCGCCTTGCGGGTCATCTCCCTCCAGCAATTACGTCCCCCTGTTCAGCGTAAAACGAGTGCACAGAAACACCCGACAAACGCCGAAGAGAGTTCACTCGACAGTGCAATCGATGAAATCCAGCGTGCCATTCGTGAATACGACTACGAAATGAAAACAGACGATAACAAGTAGGTCAGCAGAAAAAATCACAGCGGCAACCACAGGCGCGGTATAATCAGCCGCTTTAATTTGTCGCTACAGGAATCTCGATTATGTCCAACCGTCCCAGTGGGCGCGCTAATAATGAACTGCGCCCAATCACCATCACCCGCCACTACACCAAGCATGCCGAAGGCTCGGTGCTGATCGAGTGCGGTGACACCAAAGTACTTTGTACCGCCAGCGTCAGCACCCGGGTACCCGGCTTTTTGCGCGGCAAGGAGCAGGGCTGGGTGACTGCGGAATACGGTATGTTGCCCCGCTCCACCGGCGAACGCATGGGTCGTGAGGCCGCACGCGGCAAGCAGGGTGGGCGGACAATGGAAATCCAGCGTCTGATTGGCCGTTCCCTACGCGCGGCGGTGGATCTCAAAGCCCTGGGCGAAAACAGCATTGCCCTGGACTGTGACGTGATCCAGGCCGATGGCGGCACCCGCACGGCCTCCATTACCGGCGCCTGGGTGGCATTGGTGGACGCTCTTCGTTATATGCAGGAAAACAAGATCATCAAAACCGATCCGCTGGTGGCCCAGATCGCGGCAATTTCGGTGGGTGTTTATAAAGGCGAGCCGGTAACGGATCTGGATTATCCCGAAGACTGTGACTGTGAAACCGATATGAATCTGGTCATGAATGATCAGGGTGGTTTCATCGAGGTGCAGGGCACCGCCGAAGGCGCGGCGTTTAATTCAGACGAGTTAAACAGCATGCTGGGACTGGGCAAAGATGCCATCGCCCAGTTAATGGAAATACAAGCCAAGGCTCTTCGCTAACTTGAAATATAACCGGGGTAAAACGTGATGAAAAAAATCGTACTGGCCAGCAACAACAAGGGCAAGGTTCGTGAGATCAACCAGATCCTGGCCGAGCAAGGTATCAGCGTTTTGCCCCAGTCAGAATTCGATGTTGATGAGGCTGAGGAAACCGGCCTGACCTTTGTCGAGAACGCCATACTCAAGGCGCGCAATGCTGCCGAACAATCCGGCCTGCCCGCTATCGCCGATGATTCTGGCATCGAAGTCGATGCGCTTAACGGTCAACCCGGCATTTATTCTGCCCGCTATGCAGGCGTTGGGGCCTCGGATGAAGACAACCTAAAGAAACTGCTGACTGCCCTGCAGGATGTGTCTGAAGAAAAACGCAGCGCGCGATTTCAGTGTCTGATGGTGTACATGCGCCACGCCAACGACCCCACCCCGATCATTTGCCAGGGAACCTGGGAAGGCGTCATTACCAGCGAAGCACAGGGCGATAACGGCTTTGGCTATGATCCGGTTTTCTTTGTGCCGGAACATAACTGTACCTCGGCACAGTTGTCTCCCGAATTGAAAAATTCACTGAGCCATCGCGGACAGGCACTGCGTTTACTGGTAGAACAACTTAAACAACAATAGCTCCGTAGGGTGGGCACGATTTTTGTGCCCACGCGGAACTTTAATCGGTAGGCACAAAAATCGGGCCCACCCTTGTATCTACAAACTGCGTTAAATTCATACGCCTAACTATGTTTAATTTCACCACCCTGCCACCGCTGTCGCTGTATATTCATTTCCCCTGGTGCGTGCGCAAGTGCCCTTACTGCGATTTTAATTCCCATGCCGTAAAAGACCACATTCCTGAAGCGGAATATATCAATGCCCTGATTGCTGATCTGGAACAGGAATTGCCATTGGTATGGGGTCGTCCCATTAGCAGTATTTTTCTCGGTGGCGGCACGCCCAGCCTGTTTTCCCCCGAAGCACTGGATAAACTGTTCAGCGCCCTGCGTGCACGTCTTACATTCACAGCAGATATCGAGATTACGATGGAAGCCAACCCGGGAGCAATAGAACGACAGCGCTTTAACGAATATCGTGCCGTGGGCATCAACCGACTTTCTATCGGCATTCAAAGTTTTAACGATCAGCACCTGGAAAAACTCGGACGTATCCACAATCGCCGTGATGCCTATAATGCAGCTGAAGCGGCACACGCTGCCGGGCTGAATAATTTCAATCTGGATCTCATGTTCGCTCTACCGCAACAAACCCTCGCCCAGGCATTATCTGATCTTGATGAAGCGATGGCGCTGGAACCCGCGCATATTTCCTGGTATCAACTTACTATCGAACCCAACACCCTGTTTCACCAGCAGCCACCGATGCTACCGAGTGATGATCACAGCTGGGAGATGCAACAACAAGGCAAGGAAAAACTGGCAGCAGCAGGCTATACTCAGTATGAAGTATCGGCCTATGCGCGAGACACACAATGTCAGCATAATCTCAATTACTGGCACTTTGGCGACTATCTTGGCATCGGTGCAGGAGCTCACGGAAAAATAACCCGAGCGGATACACAAACAATTCAACGACACTGGAAAATAAAACAACCCGCAGCCTATATAGAACATGCAGCCAATGAAAAACGACTCAGTGGAACTCAGATACTTTCAGAAAATGATGCGAGTCTTGAATTTATGATGAA
>JAADGZ010000087.1 GCA_013152045.1 Gammaproteobacteria bacterium | reverse complement strand
GGATGAAGCGAGAGATCGGTTAATAAATTTCTGAATAGCTCAATATTTTTTTCTCCGTCGGCCGCTAAATTATACAGGGGTTTTACCAATACGAGTCATCTCAACCAGTGGATGGCTGATAACTAACCAGATCGACACTTAATCTGATGCCTCAAACGATTATTGGAAACTGGCTCGAACAACTCACCCGCAGTGTTGAGAAGCGGGATCTAGCTGCGCATATGCAACTGATCTCAGAACAGGTCAAGGTATATGGCCTGCCTGGCGGCCAGATCATCGGTTACAAGCAGTGGAAAAAACGGCGCCATACAGAATTCAGCCAGGCGCAGTTGCTGGCCCTCTCCTACCGGCTCCTGAATATCAAAACCATTACTTCCCGGCGACTGAGATTTCATGTCGAAGAAACTATGCAAGCCTGCAATGGCACATGTATTTTTATCGATAAGGATATTATTCTGGAACTCGAAACCGACGATCACTGGCGAGTGGTCGAAGAACGCATTCATCACTGGAAACTTGAGCAAGTAAAAAAATATCATGACCGACAAAACCTACCGAACTGAACATGACAGCATGGGCGAACTACAGGTTCCCACCGATGCCCTGTATGGCGCACAGACCCAGCGCGCCGTGGATAATTTCCCCATCAGCGGCCAGCCCATGCCTGCCGCCTTTATCCGCGCCCTTGGGCAGGTAAAATACGCCTGTGCCATGGCCAACGAAAAACTCGGCCTGTTGGAAACCAACAAAGCTGAGGCGATTAAAAAAGCCGCCCTACAAATTAGCCAAGGCCACTATGCCGATCAATTTCCCATCGACATATTCCAAACCGGTTCCGGCACCAGCACCAACATGAATGCCAATGAAGTCATCGCTCGACTGGCCAGCAGCGACTCGGGCCTGAGCATTCACCCCAATGATCACGTCAACATGAGCCAGAGCTCCAACGATGTGATTCCGACTACGATTCATGTCAGCGCCTGTCTCGAAATCAACCGCAAGCTACGTCCGGCCCTGCAGCATCTGGCCAATACGATAGAAATTCGCGCCGAAGAACTAAAAAACGTGATCAAAACCGGTCGCACTCATTTGATGGACGCCATGCCTGTCAGTCTAGGGCAAGAACTCATGGCCTGGAAAGATCAAATCGATCAAGCACTGGCGCGCATCGACGCCAGCCTGCCGCGCCTCTATGCTCTTGCTCAGGGCGGCACTGCGGTGGGCACCGGCATCAATGCTCACCCTCAGTTCGGCACCCAGGTCGCCAGCGAACTTGCCAGCGAAACAAAACTACCGTTCACAAGCATGCACAATTATTTTACCGGTCTTGCCAGCCAGGACAGTGCCGTGGAAATGAGTGGTCAACTGAAAACACTGGCGGTAAGCCTGATGAAGATTGCCAATGATCTGCGCTGGATGAACAGCGGCCCCCTGGCGGGCCTGGGTGAAATCGCCCTGCCTGCCCTGCAACCAGGCAGTTCGATCATGCCGGGCAAGATCAACCCGGTTATTCCTGAAGCTACAACGATGGTCTGCGCACAGGTGATTGGCAACGATAGCGCCATCACCCTCGGTGGTCAGTCCGGCAATTTCCAGTTAAACGTGATGCTGCCGCTGATTGCGCACAATCTATTGCAAAATATTGAACTACTCAGTAATGCCGCACGCCTACTAGCCGACAAGGCGATTGATGGTTTTAGCGTCAATCAAGACAACATCAATCAGGCTCTGTCTAAAAACCCAATTCTGGTAACCGCACTAAACCGGGTTATTGGCTATGAAAAGGGAGCTGCGATTGCCAAGAAAGCCTATGCCGAGAAGCGCCCTGTTATGGATGTGGCGCTGGAAATGACTGAACTTGATGAGGATGAACTCCGTCGCCTGCTCGACCCCGCCAAACTGGCTCAAGGTGGGATTGACTAAATTTTGTCAATCTACGAAAAAAATAAAACGTATACCGTTAATTCGGTTTTTTTAATCTGACTTAATGGTATAAAGTCATGGACCTTCGAATATAAGGACAAACACATGGATGCCCTTGAATATCTAAAAAAACAGGCTAAAAGTGTACTCAAAGACAAAGAACAGGCTACCGGAAAAAACGAATCACTAGCTGCTTTTCGCCACAGTGAAGTAAGCAACAGCCTGGAAAGAATCCATGAATATCTGAATGCCTTTCTGGAACAGCTACATATCGTCAATCCATCTATCGAAGTCAATTTTGAAATTAATAATAGCGCCCACATCGATGGCCTTGTTCCTGGAAACTATCGTCTTTATACCGAGAACACCTTTGATCAGCTCAGTGTTGGTTTCAGTTTTATTCTTCAATGCAACAAGCAATACTGTCGGCTTAACGAAATTAAAGAACATGAACGCGACAAACTGAATAACAAAGTACGTCATCTTGGCCTGGAGATCAGCGGCCTGCCTGATGAAGATATCGGGATTAGTGGACAACTCTCATCCAGTCTCGTATTCAGATCGAACTATGCCAGGCGACTGATCCATCTAACTATCAGTAATGTCTTGAGTAGTGAGTTGCAAACCTACGAAATCGATCCGGACAGCAGCAACCAGGCTTTTCTCAATAATCTTGGTAATTACCTGCTCTATCGTAATAATGATTTCATAGAAAACATCATGCAACAGGAAAAGAGTTCAACCTATATTCAAAGCTATATCGAAGAGCAGGACGAACCGGAACCCACCCTGACCGAAATGATGGAGTCATCTCTGGTTAATAGCCTGTTCAAGGATCGTCAGCAACTCTACCTGACCTACCATGAACGCATAAAGGAAATGACTTCCCGCGATGAAAGTATCATCCTTGGACGCAGCAGTAAATGTGACTTTATCATTGAGTCTGACTGTGCCTCACGCCAGCATGCTACCCTGGTCTACCGCAGGGGGAAATTCATTGTCTCCGATCACAGCACCAACGGTACCTTCATCAAACCCCAGGGCGGCAAGGAAATCTATATACACCGTGAGGATTATCCCCTCAGTGGCTCGGGCTTTATCAGCCTGGGCGAATCTATCTCAGTGGATAATGAACATCTGGTTTATTATTCCTGCCAATGAGCAGAACAATACTCCAGGCTGTTTCAGAAAAACCAGAAATCAACTTTAAGAATTTTAATGCTTTATCGAATTAAGCCCCCTCTCCCCAGCCCTCTCCCCAATGGGGAGAGGGGGTTAACGGGACAGCAGTGAAAATAATTATGAATGAAATAACCATATTAGAACCCGATGACTGGCACCTGCATGTACGCGACGGCAAAGTGCTTGACGATATCATCCCTGACAGCGCCCGGCGTTTTGCCCGCGCCATCATCATGCCCAATCTCAAGCCGCCGATCACCTGCGTTGCTCAGGCGCTGGAATATCGTCAGCGCATCCTCGCCGCGGTGCCGGAAAATATAGACTTTGAACCGCTGATGACGCTCTATCTCAACGCCGACACCACGCCGGAAGAAATCAGTCGTGCAGCAGACAGCGCCCACGTCCATGCCCTCAAGTATTATCCCGCCGGTGCCACCACCAACTCCGATGCCGGGGTGTCTTCTATTGAGCAGGTTTATTCTGTTATTGAAGTCATGCAGGAAAAAGGCCTGCCCCTGCTGGTACACGGTGAAGTCACCGACAACCAGGTTGATATATTTGACCGTGAACAGGTCTTTATTGACCGCGTGTTAAGCCCTCTATTGAAACGTTTTCCCCAACTGCGTCTGGTCCTGGAACACATCACCACCCGTCACGCAGTAGATTTTGTCAGCGCCATGCCGGACACGGTCGCCGCGACCATCACTCCGCAGCACCTGCTGATGAACCGCAATGATATTTTTACCGGCGGGATCCGTCCGCATCATTATTGCCTGCCGATTCTGAAACGGGAGCAGCACCGGCAGGCGCTGGTCGAAGCTGCTATCAGCGGCAATCCAAAATTTTTCCTCGGCACGGACAGTGCGCCACACAGCCGGCAGGCCAAACAAAGCGCCTGTGGCTGCGCCGGCATGTACAGCGCACATGCCGCGATTGAACTGTATGCCGAAGTTTTTGATAAAGCCCATGCCCTGGATAAACTGGAAGCTTTCGCCTCCTGTTTTGGGGCAGATTTTTATCGCCTGCCACGCAACACGCAAACGATAAAACTGCGCAAACAGGACTGGACGGTTCCCGCAAGCATCGCTTTCGGCGAGGACCAACTAATTCCCCTGCGCGCTGGTGAAACGGTTCACTGGAAACTCGTTTGATCTCCGTTGGGTTTTATTCCCCGCTGCTTGCAGCGAAAAACAGTAGGATGGGTAGAGCGAAG
>JAADGZ010000153.1 GCA_013152045.1 Gammaproteobacteria bacterium | reverse complement strand
ATTATTTAATCTCTCTGGGTGTAATTCTCCGCTGCTTGCAACGAAAACGGTAGGATGGGTAGAGCAAAGCGAAACCCATCAGCACGCGGCAACTTAATACCCCGTCAGCTTGCTGCGGGGAGAAGGCCTATTTCTAGTCCCCTCTCCCCGCAGGCTGTCTCTTGATCAGATCTCAATCTCATCCAAGAGGTCTCGCGTACTCAGATACCCATCGACACGATCCATCAGCCGGAACCAACCCCGCCAAAGGGCCTCCCAGCCAACGCGTCCCGTTCTTTTGGTATCCATCCACCCTCCTAATTTAGCAATGGCGTAATACGCCCATTGCTGACTAGGTGTTTTACGTGGCGGTTTTTTCTTTTCAGTGGTGACCCAAAGTAGTCGCCATTGCACTTCTTCCAGTATCTCGGTGCAGGGGATATCGCTTTCCTTGTCTTTCCCCGCCGCGCGTTCTCGCAGTTGCAGCAGACGAACAGCAATAAAGGCTAGAATAACGGCCACCCGTTCCAGATTGTCAGCATGTTGCATGCGCCGTTGTTCCACTTTCGCTCCCGATTTCCAGGCTTTGTGAAAGTCCTCGATTCGCCAGCGCAAACTATAGGCATGAAGTACCTTTTTTGCTGCCTCCAGGGTCGCGATCGGCTCACTGGTGAGCAATAGCCAGCATAAACTTTTTTCACCTTTAGCTGGATTGAGCTCTTGCGCAAAAACAACATTGACCGCTAGGGGTTCCAGTTCATCATGTTTACGCTGCGGGGGATGGAGGATGACACGCTGAGTATGGATACATAACGTTACCTTCCGGGAAACTCGACGGTGCGGGCCTCCCCGTTGCGCCAAATAAACCGTGTGTTCCCCCAGTCGCGGTGTTTGTGCCACTCGGGCAAATAGATTTTCATCATCCTCTGAAAGCGTGCGATCCCTCGCTGCGCGTACGATATAACGTTGCTCTTGCGATGACTTGTAATCCAGATATTCATAAATATCGGCTTCTCGATCGCATACCGAGATAACCCGCTGCATATCCTGACCTAACTGCCCTTTCATCTGCTCGGATGCGTATTCCCATTTGTAGCTTTCCTTGTCTTCATAGGCGCGACTTTTGTTCTGGCGGCGTTGACCTCGTTTCGCACTATCACGACACCAGCGATGCTGGGCGATTAACCCCACGCTGTACTCACTTTCAGGATCAACCAACAATACCGAATGGACAAGAAATCCCCGCTTTTTACTTTCGGCTTTCCCTCCCAGATCGCCTAATTCACCCGTGACGCCGTGGGCATAGGATAGCGTGGTCGAATCCTCTACTGCCAGCAGCTCATCATAATGTCTAACCTGCTCAGCCGTAGCAGAAAAGCCACTTGCCGCTATTTCCTCAACATTAACCGCCTCGTTTCGGAACAAGCGATATGCCCCCTCACATAATGCGCTATCACCTTCACTCGCCTGTAAGGGCGAATGGCCTGCATGTGAGGCTAACATTTCGCCCACTTTAACCAACCGCTGTGTGCGGCGTGAATCACCCAATTTAGCTTGTCCGAAAACACTTTCAGACCACCGTTGCGCATCGCTGTTGTTCGTTGACATACGCTAACTTCTCCCCTGGTATATACGATGCTTGATCTGATCCAACCGGTTACAAAAAGTTCCATCCTTAGCCCGATTTGTGTATAAGAGACAGCCGATGAGGAGAGGGCGTTAACAACAGTAATAAAAAACTTGTTTTACATTGTATGAGTTTGGCGATCGGACTTCAATGCGCCGGCGAGGTAGGTTTCGATCTTGGTTCGTGCTGTACCGCCGTCCTGCTCACTAAACTGTACGCCGATACCAGCGGCGCGATTGCTCTGGGCGCCCTTGGGGGTAATCCAGACTATCTTGCCCGCTACCGGCAGTTTTTCTTTGTCGTCCATCAGGGTCAGAAGCATGAAAACTTCATCGCCGAGGTTATAGGTTTTATTGGTCGGGATAAACAGGCCGCCATTTTTTACGAATGGCATATAGGCTGCGTACAAGGCGCTTTTGTCCTTGATGGTCAGTGAAAGTATCCCCTGACGTCCCCCCGAGTGTGGTCCATTCATGGATGAATCACCCCTGCGTACCGGTTTTTTGTTTTGGTATATTTGCCCATTGAATAAGTAATGACTCGATAATCGGCAGCGGATTCAACTGCGCCATCAATTGTAATGATTCTGCAATCCGATCCAGATAGATATAAAGTTTCTGCACATCCAACTCTCCGGACAACGAGTGTAACACTTTTTGATACTCTGCTCTTTCTCCAAAACAACCGGGAACCTGCCGCAAACGAATCATATCGCTAACCCAGTCATACAGATATTTTATCGGCATGGATTGCTCGATCTTTACCCATTCCCCTGCTGTTTTTATGGGATCAAGCCGTCCGCCTGCCAACCCGGCCAGGCTCTCAAATAGTGACTTGCGCAAGCCTAACAGATCTTTTTCGGCATCGGCAAAGGCCTTGAGGGGCGCACCATGCGTCATGGCCAGTAAACGCGCGGCATCATCCGGATTAGCCAGAACAACCTTTTTTTCCGCCAGTTTATCTACCAGCCAGCACTGTGCAAGCGCCTTGTCCGGTAAATTAAAGCGGACTATCTGGCAACGGCTGCGAACCGTGGCCGGTAAGCGGGTAAGTTGTTCAGCCAGCAGCATAATCAGGGTTTTTGCCGGGGGTTCTTCCAGAGTTTTTAACAAGCTGTTAGCGGCAGCGGTATTCATCGCCTCGGCCGGGCGGATAATCACCACTTTGTAGCCTCCTGAGTGACTGCTCAGGCCAATGTCGGCAATCAGGGCGCGGATCTGATCAATTTTAATCTGCCCTCCCTCTTTGTCTGGCTCAATCAGATAGCTGTCCGGGTGATTGTCTGCCGCATACAGCAAACAGGAGGGACAACGGCCACAGGGTCGCCCGTCAGCATGATTCTGCTGGCACAGTAGCGAATGGGCAAAGCGTGCAGCAAAATCCGCCTTGCCGATTCCACTCGGACCATGCAACAGCAGCGCGTGCGGCAAGGCGTCCTGTAATCGACGTTCCGTCAGACTGCGCCATTGTGTTTCCTGCCAGGGGTAGTATTCCGTCATGATTCAAGCTGTAATTCAGATTCAAGCATGGTGTCCAGAATGTTACGGATCTGTGCTTCCACCTGCACTAGCGCTGGCTCGGCGTTGATCACCCGAAAACGCGCGGCATATTTTTTCGCTCGTGCCAGATAGGCTTCCCGCACGCGCTCGAAAAAAACCAGTTTCTCCTGTTCAAAACGATCCGGCGTGCTGCGTTTACTGGCGCGTTCTAGCCCGGCGGCTACCGGCATATCCAGCAGCAGGGTCAGATCCGGCTGCAAATCGTTTTGCACCCATTGTTCCAGAATGGCGATGCGCGACTCGGCAATACCGCGCCCACCGCCCTGGTAAGCATAGGTGGCATCGGTGAAGCGATCACAGATCACCCATTTACCCGCCTCCAGCGCCGGACGAATCACTTCATCCAGGTGCTGCGCGCGGGCTGCGAACATGAGCAACAATTCGGTGTCGCTGCACATGCTGCGGTTGTCGGCATCCAGCAGCAGCGTGCGAATGGCTTCTCCCAGCACGGTGCCGCCAGGTTCACGGGTTAGTAACACCTGTTTACCGGCAGCTCGCAAATAATCTTCAATAAAGGCGATATTACTGCTTTTACCCACGCCCTCGCTGCCTTCGATGGTAATAAATTTTCCGGTCATTTGCGCTCGTTGTCGGCCTGCTTGTAGGAGGAAAAGGAACGCTTGCGCCCCTTGAGCTGATATTTAATCACGGCCCGGTTGTGTTCTTCCAGTGTACTGGAGAAATAATGGCTGCCATCCCCCCGGGCAACAAAATACAGCGTTTTACCCGGCGCCGGATGCAGGGCGGCATGAATGGATGCCCGTCCGGGCAGGGCAATCGGTGTCGGCGGCAAACCAGAACGCCGGTAGGTGTTATAGGGCGTATCACGCTTTAGATCCCGGCGGCGGATGTTGCCTTTGTAGCGCTCCCCCATACCGTAGATCACCGTCGGATCGGTTTGCAGGCGAATATGTTTCTGCAGGCGGCGAATAAAGACTCCCGCAATCTCCGCCCGTTCAATGGCCAGTGCGGTTTCCTTCTCGACGATGGAGGCCAGAATCAGGGCCTCATAGGGGCTTTTTAACGGCAGACCTGTCGCGCGTTTATCCCATTCCTGCGCCAGATAGCTTTGCATCGCCAGATAGGCACGGCGAAGAAAGGCCACATCGCGCATGCCGCGGGGAAAAAGCCAGGTATCGGGCAGAAAACGCCCTTCAGGATGTT
>JAADGZ010000114.1 GCA_013152045.1 Gammaproteobacteria bacterium | reverse complement strand
ATGTTTAATCTGTGGGATCCAGGGATAGGTATCAGAGAACCGGAAAGGGATTTAAACAATGGGAAGAAGCCGATATAAAATTATTGATCCAGGGTTGCCACATTTTGTGACCTGCACAGTTCTTCACTGGATCCCCGTTTTTACCCGACCAGCCACAGTCGACATTGTTCTGGGTTCGTTGAATTATTTAATTGACAAAGGCCTGAAGGTTTATGCTTATGTGATCCTTGAAAACCACATCCATCTTTTAGTGCAGAGTGAACGGCTGGACAGGGATTTAGCTAGATTTAAATCATATACGGCGCGTCAGCTGATTGAATATATGGATAAGAATAATATAAGTCAGATTCTTGATCAGTTAGCCTTTTATAAAAAGGCACATAAAGATGACCGGGCATATCAGTTCTGGCAGGAAGGCTTGCACTCTGAATGGATTCAGAGTGATGCGATGATGAAACAGAAAATAGATTACATCCATCAAAACCCGGTGAAGCGTGGTTATGTTGATATTGCGGAACATTGGCGATATTCGAGTGCGCGAGACTATGCGGGTGTGCCGGGTTTGATCGATGTATGTCGAGACTGGTGATATTTGGTATACGGTAGGTTGAGATTCAATAGTTTGTAGTGAGCTATGGATTCCCACGGGGACCGTAGGAACCAGAGAATGTCACGATTACTCGTTCCCACATGGAGCGTTCCTACTCGTTCCCACGTGGAGCATTTCTACTCGTTCCCACGCTCCGCGTGGGAATGCATAAGCTAAAGAAGCTGTGATCAGTGTTTATGTGGAGACAGCGGTATGGATTCCCACGGAGACCGTGGGAACCAGAATAATGCCACGATTACTCGTTCTCACGCGGGGCATTTCTGCTCGTTCCCACGCTCCGCATGGGAATGCATAATTAAAGACTCGCATGTCCTGGTTGGGCAAACTGTTTTTCATGGGTTTCTTGACAGTTGCGACAACGAGAGGATGTTGGGTTGACGTGCAAGCGTTGTTCTGGAATTGATTCACCACAGTCAACACAGATCCCGTAAGTGCCCTGGGCGATGCGCAGCAGGGCGGCATCAATTTCACGAATTTCATTAATGTGCCGGTCAATATTGGCTAGGTTGAGATCAACTAGAAAATCGGCAACCGACTCCTCAGCGATATCATGAACGCGTGTAGCCAGATCAATATACTGTTCACTATCTGATTTTAATAATTCCTGTCGTACTTCTTCACGCAGTGCATAATAACGATCTTTGAGCTGCTGACGGAATTCAGCGATTTGTTTATCAGTGAGTTTTTCTGGCATGGCCCGTTTCTCCTGTCTGTCTGAAGCATAGGGATTTTCTGGGTACAGATTTGTTTTGTCATTAGGATGTATTTTGGGATTTGTTTCCAGAATTCAAGTATTTTACTGCCGTATAAATATATTTAAAATCCCGCTGCCCACTTTCCTGGGTGGGAAGCGGAGTTCAGTACCGGAGGTAATCAGTTGGTATTGAATATTTACCTTTTGACCCTATTTTCTGAATTGTTTGCTGCAGGAGCTCTCTTTTCTTCGTGTTAAAGATATAAATTATTCTGGCATTATCTATATTATTTAGATGAAAAGATATTATTCTGAATGATTATGACGATCAAGATTGGTTTAATCGCAGATGTCCATGCCTATGCTGAGCCACTGTCTGAAGCATTATTGCTGTTTAATAATAAAGACATAGACATGATCCTCTGCTCTGGTGATATTGCGGGCTATGGTAATCAGCTAGAACAGACGGTGGGATTACTGCTTGAGAATCAGTGTCAAAGCGTGATAGGTAATCATGATCTATGGCATCTTGAACAAACGCCTGAAGAACAAAAAACAGCAATTGAAGACTATATAGCATTATTACCTGCTGCACGAGAATATTCGATTGAAGGAAAAAGCCTGTATATGGTTCATGCGAAGCCGCCCCTGGCTAATCGTCATGGAATAAAGCTGTTAGATGAAAAGGGTAAACTTATACCTGGGCAAAAGGAAAAATGGACTCAACGCCTGAAAGATTTCAATTATGATGTTTTGGTTGTTGGTCATACCCACCAGGTTTTTGCCGAACAATTAGGCAGGACGCTAGTGATTAATCCAGGCAGCACGCAATTCAATCATAGCTGTGGCATATTGAGTCTGCCAGATTTAATGTTCGAATTATTTCCCCTGTCTAATAAGAGTATCCTGAAAGCATGGAATTGGGGAACCTGTGAGCTTACCGAAAATAAATAATACGAGATATCATTGCTGTCCCGTTAACACCCTCCCCGTTGAGCGAGGGTGTTGTTGGGATAAGAGCTTGCTTTTATTTAGCCTCCCATATTGACATGTTTTCTTATGTTAATGCCTAGTCGTTGCTATTCATGAAACCCAACAGATGCAACAGGCTGGTGAACAGGTTGAAGATGGAGACGTACAGGGTTACGGTTGCCATAATGTAGTTGGTTTCGCCGCCATGGATGATGTTGCTGGTTTCATACAGTATCAAACCGGCCATGAGCAGCACAAACATGGACGACACGGCTAGAGATAAGCCCGGCATCTCGAAGAACAGCGCTCCCAGACCGGCCATGAAGGCGACCAGGATGCCGACCATCAGAAAACCACCCATAAAACTGAAATCTTTGCGCGTAGTCAGCGCGTAAGCTGACAGGCCAAGGAAAATAGCACCGGTGGCACCCATGGCGGTCATCACAACCTGACCGCCATTGGCTAAGGCCATATAGGCATTGATGATCGGACCCAGGGTGTAACCCATAAAGCCTGTCAGGGCGAATACAAAGACAAGTCCCAAGCTGCTGTTACGGAATTTGGCAGTGGCGAACAGCAGGCCAAAATAACCCACCAGTGTCAGCAGTAAGCCGGGATGGGGTAGGTTCAAGACCATTGAAATGCCGGCAGTCAAAGCACTGAATAGCAATGTCATGGATAGTAAGGTGTAGGTGTTACGGATCACCTTGTTGGTGGCAAGCGTTCTGGTTTTGCCAGAGCCTGTCGCGATGGTAGAAAAATTATTCATGCTGGCTTCCTTTTATGTAGGCGTGTTGATGCGTTAATCGGGCAGTTGTTCGTCAGCTGTCGGCGCTTCCGGTGCTTCGCCATGTCTGAGCAGGGTTTGCTGACGCCTGGTTTTGCGTACCACGGTACGCCCAGCGCGATCACTTGCCCGGTCAATGGCGACATACAGATCGGTTTCTATATCTTCGATAACCACGTCAGGCAAACCGGCCAGTACTACTTGCAGATGACAGCGCTTATCCTCACCGCCGCGAGGGCCATTGATGTCGGACAGGCGCATAACAACCCGCTGAATATGGTTGTCACAACAGGTTAGAGCGAAATGCAAGCGTCGTTCAGCATGCTTGCGCAGAGCCTCAGTGAGGGAAAAATTGCGTGCCTGGATATTAATTTGCATAGAATCCTCCGTTGTAATGCGGTTGTTTCTGTATCGTGTATTAAATGCTAGACGAGATTAACAAACAAAAAAAGTCGATTATATTTGCTATACTCTTCGTAATTTTCGAAGTAACGGTGAGCTGATGATTAATTACAAGCATTTGCACTATTTCCTGGCAGTGGCTAGAGAAGGGGGTATCGCACGGGCCAGTGAGCGGTTAAATCTGACACCACAAACAATCAGTGGCCAATTGAGGTTGTTGGAGGAAAATCTTGGGGTAAGCCTTTTCAAGCGGGTCGGACGTAACCTGGAACTCAGCGAGACCGGGCGACTGGTATTAAGCTATGCGGATGAAATTTTTTCACTCGGTGGTGAGTTGGAAGAGGTCATTCATCAGCTGCCGGAAGATCGTCCCCAATTATTCCGGGTTGGGGTGGTCGACGTGTTGCCCAAGTCTATTGCCCATCGTATTCTCAAACCTGCGTTACAGATGCCTAAACCTGTGCGCATGATCTGCCGTGAGGCTAGTTTCGACGTGTTGTTAGCTGAATTGGCGGTGCATCACATCGATCTGGTGCTGGCCGATCGGCCAATTCCATCCACGCTGAGTACCCGGGGCTTCAGCCATAAACTCGGCGAGTGCGCGATCAGTTTTTTTGCCACAAAGGAACTGAGAAAAAAATTAAAAGGTGATTTCCCTCGCTGTCTGGATGCCGCACCGCTGCTATTGCCCAGCAGCGGTAATCAACTGCGTTCTGGTATTGACCAATGGCTAGACAAACACCGATTACATCCGCGCCTGGTTGCCGAGTTTGATGACAGCGCCCTGATGAAGGCTTTTGGGCAGGAAGGATCCGGTATCTTTATTGCTCCCACTGTTATTAAAGCTGAGGTGGAGTGGCAGTATGACGTGACTGCGATAG
>JAADGZ010000225.1 GCA_013152045.1 Gammaproteobacteria bacterium | reverse complement strand
CGTCATACATACATAAAAAATAATGCCAATATTTTCAATGACTTAAAAATCACCTAATAGGGTTCACAGTTTAGAGTTAAAACCATCCGTAGACTAAACAAGCGCCGCCGCCTGCCGATATAAGAGATCTGTAAACGCCATAAGGCAGCGTACCCATGGATAATTTAGCCGAACAACTGATCCGCGACTACAAAGAACTGGTTTCCCTGCCGGAAATCACTTTGCGCATTAACGAAATGGTCAATGATCCTGACTGTGACATTGACAGCATTGGCAAACTAATCAGCCAAGATCCGGCCCTGGCGGTGCGCCTGCTGGGCATTGCTAACAGTCCTTTCTATGGCTTCTCGACCGAAGTCAGTACCGTTACCCGCGCTATCGCCGTACTTGGGATTAACAAAATTCGTGATATCGTCCTCTCTGCCTCGGCCACCAAAGCCTTCGACGGCATCCCGGTGGACATCATTGCCGTCGATGACTTCTGGCAACACAGCCTTTACTGTGGCGTACTCGGACAGACACTGGCAAAACAAACCACGCTGGACGCCGATGCAGTATTTATTGCCGGCCTGCTACATGATATCGGCCAGCTGATTTTATTCAACCGCTACCCGCAGGAGATGCATGACATCATCCTGCGCACGATCGAAGGCGAAGCGCCACTCACCATGGTCGCAGCCGAACAGGAGCGACTAGGCACCAATCATACCCAGGTCGGTGCCGAGCTAGCACGCTCCTGGCATCTGCCGACACATATAGAAGAGGCTATTGCCTGGCATCATGAGCCTGAAAACGCCCCGACCCATCAACAGGAAGTGGCGCTTATCTATATTGCCAACGCCGTTGCCCAGATGCTCGACTTTGACTGCGACAGCGTAATGAAAAAACTGGAGGTAGCCGATAATATCTGGCACATGGCACAACTGGAGCGCGAACAGATCCCCCCGGCTATCGAAGCCGCCAGCGAACAGCTGGATAGCTTGCGCCAACTTTATTTCGGCTAAATAAGTATTCCAAATTCCTGTCCACGACAATCGTGGTGAGTCCTTTGGCTTTGCTCAGGCGAGCCTTGTCGAACCATCAACCTAAACCTAAAAGCTGAAATATCGATATTTAAAGCTATTCACCCTTCGACAAGCTCAGGGCGAACGATCTTCGATAAGCTCAGTGCGAACGATTTTGACTGGGCAGGAATTCGGAACACTTATTTAGAGCAAGTTACCTTTTGCCTGCTGCTCGTTCAACCGGTCAACGCTCCACCACAACTACTACCCTGACCAGCGGTGCAACCATAACAGTGATCCGCCACCACAATCGGCAGGCCGCTCAGTTGCTCACTATTCAGTTCACATAAATGCTGGCGCGACTTGCCTGATGATCGTAATGGCAAGTCCAACATCTGATTGAAATCACAATCATAGACATAACCCTGCCAGTCAATGCTAATTAGGCTACGGCACATCACTGTCTGCAAGTTATCATCCCGATGCGCCGCCTTTAACAGGTTCATGTATTCATCAAATCCGCCTTTGGAAATCAACATGCTGCCAAAACGCTGAATAGGCATATTGGCAAGCGTCAACAAACCATTAAATTGAATCCCGAAACGGTTTTCCAGCTCCCGTTTATAATCCGCTTCAAGCTGGTTCTGTGGCGGCGGCAGAAATGGCCCGGTGGGGTTGTACACCAGATTCAGCACCAGTCCCGAACCCACCTGCCCGTAGCCCAGGGCATTGAGTTTTTTCAGTCCATCGATACTGGCCTCATAGACGCCCTTGCCCCGCTGGCCATCTACGTTTTCCTTCAGGTAACAGGGCAGTGAGGCTACAATTTCAACCTGCTGCTGAGCCAAAAAGACGGCCAGATCCTCCTGCCCCGGTTCCTGCAGGATGCTCAGATTACAACGATCCATGACCTGTACCTCTCGCGCTCGGGCCTGTTCGACCAGATAGCGGAAATGCGGATTTAACTCTGGTGCGCCGCCGGTTAGATCCAATTTGCCCAGGACCGACTTGTCCATAAAGGCCAACACCTGTTCGATATTTTCAAATGACATGCTCTCCCTGCGTTTCGGTCCTGCATTGACATGGCAATGCAAACATTGCTGGTTGCAAACATAGCCGAGATTGACCTGCAGAATTTCCAGCCGGCTGCGCCAGATGGTGGGAAAATCAGTTTCTTTCAGCAGCGGCAAGGTTGCATGCATAGGTGGCTCCGGTTATTCTTGGATTAACAATACGTTTTTATTTGATATATTCTGAAATTCTACCTATTCAGGCAAGAAATTGCCTGCCATAAAAAAGACTATGAACTGGCTCGACAAATTAGCTCTGTTTCCGCTTATTTTTATCGCCGTGTTCATGGCGCTGGCGCCATTCGGCGCACAATCGCATTTGCTGGAAAAACTCAATATGCTGTTCAGCGGCGAACTACAACGCCCGATTGATATTTTCGACCTGTTCCTGCACGGCACCCCGATAATATTAGTGCTGTTAAAACTTAAGCGCATGATTCCACAAAAAGAAACATAGAAAAAACATATTCGTTGGCAGTCACAATAAGCCATCGCGCAATAAAAAAAGCCCCTATAAACAGGGGCTTTTTTATATCTTTTATCCCGCTACCAATTAGAACGGAATATCATCATCAAAATCTCCGGCGGGAGCCGCCGATGCTTGTTGGTGAGGCGCGGGCTGGGATTGAGACTGAGCCGGCGCGGCGCTCTGATTGTAGCCCTGGTCGAAGCTGGCGCTGCCGCCGCGTGAATCCAACATCTGCATCTCACTGGCAACAACCTCGGTGGTATAACGATCCTGGCCATTTTGATCCTGCCATTTACGTGTCTGCAACTTGCCTTCGACATACACCTTGGAGCCTTTTTTCAGGTATTCTCCAGCAATCTCGGCCAGACGACGGAAAAATACCACCCGGTGCCATTCGGTTTTATCAACCTGTTCACCGGTATTCTTGTCTTTCCAGCTTTCACTGGTCGCAAGTGTAATATTGGCGATGGCGGCACCATTGGCGGCATAACGAACTTCGGGATCCTTCCCCAGATTGCCAATCAATATAACTTTGTTTACTCCCCGTGCCATAATATTCTCCTCTAATTTCTACATCTATTTTGTTGATTCATAATGTGATTTTACTCATCTGTTCGGGAAAAGGCATATAGCGCATCCATGTCCAGATTCGCCTTGTCCACCTTGAGGTAGGCTACGCCATCCTCGGCAATAATCATAGCCTCTTCCACACCACGAATGGTCGCCAATTTCTGCGCCAGCTTCTGTGCCGCAGATTCGCTGATGGTGCCCACATTCAACAACTGGGAGCTGAAATAGCGCGGACTTTTCATGCTCGCAGCCAGTAACAGCCAGATTAGAGTAATACTGCCATTAAACATGAAAACGGCCTCGTTGCCCAGATGATCACTGATCCAGCCACCGGTCATGCCACCCGCAAACACTCCGAGGAACTGCGAGGTTGTGTATACACCCATCGCAGTCCCCTTGTGCGCCGCCGGTGCCAGCTTGGCAATCAGGGATGGCAGGGTCGCCTCCAGCAGGTTAAATGCCGTGAAGAACAATAACAGCATCAGCACCATTCCGCTCAGGCTGCCATCCAGTCTGCTCATGCCCCATTCCGCTAGAATCAGTGTGCCAATGGCGCCAATCATGATTTGTTTAATCTTGTGCTTTTTCTCGGCAATGATGATAAAGGGCACGATGGCCACCATCGCCAGCCCCATTACAGGCAGATATATATACCAGTGATGTCCGCCGGGAATCCCCAGGCCATGTTCCAAGATACGTGGAATGACAAGAAACGAGGCCATCAAATTGAGGTGCAGAATAAAAATACCAGCATCCACGCGCAGCAACTGTTGGTCGCGCAGCGCATTGAAAAACCAGCCGACCTCGATTTCTGTATCTCGATGAAACGAGCTTACAGTTGGATTGGGGACAGCAAAACGCACCAGGAGAATACCGCCCAAGGCCAGCAAAGCGGTAGTCCAAAAAATACCCGGCACGCCAAACCACCCGTGCAATACCGGTCCCGCCACCATCGCTATGGCAAAGGAAATACCAATACTGACACCAATTAAAGCCATGACCTTAACCCGGTGCTCCTCACGGGTCAGATCCGCAGCCAGAGCCATTACCGCGCTGGCAATCGCGCCTGCGCCTTGTAAAGCTCGTCCGGCAATCACACCATTGATGTCCGTCGCCAATGCCGCTAATACACTGCCGGCGGCAAATACCAGCAGACCACCGATGATTACCGGTTTACGGCCTATACGATCGGACAAGATGCCCAGTGGAATCTGAAACAGCGCCTGGGTTAGGC